>NZ_CAUQWY010000032.1:0-19033 GCF_963521865.1 uncultured Streptococcus sp. | reverse complement strand
CCTTTTTGTCTAAAACACTGGCGACCATTGATACCAAGACACCGATTGAGATTGGCTTGCAAGACTGGATTTTGGCTGATGGCAAGATTCATACTCGCTATGTTCAGGATTTGACCCAGACTGGGCGTTTGTCTAGTGTGGATCCAAACTTGCAAAATATTCCTGTGCGTTTGGAACAAGGCCGTCTCATTCGTAAGGCTTTTGTGCCAGAGTGGAAGGATAGTGTGTTGCTCAGTTCGGACTATTCGCAGATTGAATTGCGTGTTTTGGCGCATATTTCTAAGGATGAGCACTTGATTAAGACTTTCCAAGAGGGGGCAGATATCCATACTTCGACAGCCATGCGGGTCTTTGGCATTGAGCGTCCTGAGGATGTGACTGCAAACGACCGTCGCAATGCCAAGGCTGTCAACTTTGGAGTGGTTTATGGGATTTCAGACTTTGGTTTGTCTAATAATTTGGGCATTAGCCGTAAGGAGGCCAAAGCCTACATTGATACCTACTTTGAACGCTTCCCAGGTATTAAAAACTACATGGATGAAGTGGTGCGTGAGGCGCGTGATAAGGGCTATGTAGAGACCCTCTTCAAGCGTCGTCGTGAGTTGCCAGATATCAATTCGCGTAACTTCAATATTCGTGGTTTTGCAGAGCGGACTGCTATCAACTCTCCTATCCAGGGTTCGGCGGCAGATATTCTCAAGATTGCCATGATTCAGCTGGATAAAGCCTTGGTTGCAGGTGGTTATCAGACTAAGATGCTGTTACAAGTGCATGATGAAATCGTCCTTGAAGTTCCTAAGTCTGAACTAGCAGAAATGAAAAAATTGGTCAAACAAACTATGGAAGAAGCCATTCAACTCAGTGTTCCCCTTGTCGCAGACGAAAATGAAGGGGCAACCTGGTACGAGGCTAAATAAAAAGTTATGTAGAGTTTGAAGCACTTGTTTTCAAACTCTTTTTCATGTTTTTCTGTAAGCAGTTTCCTTGACATTTTTTTGGTTTTGCGCTATCATATGTCCATATAATATATGGGAGTCTGTGTACAGTCTGAGAGGAAGTGTTAAACTTCGACCGCACCTGATCTGGGTAATGCCAGCGTAGGGAACGATACTTAGTCTATTCTGCACCTTTTCCATATATGGTAAAGGTTTTTCTTTTTATCAAAGGAAAACGAGAAGAGGAGGTTGTTATGAAAGCAAGCATTGCCTTGCAAATTTTACCCCTATCACAGGGGATTGATCGGATTGCTGTTATCGATCAAGTCATTGCTTATCTGCAAGCTCAAGAGGTGACTATGGTGGTGACACCATTTGAAACGGTCTTGGAAGGGGAGTTTGATGAGCTTATGCGCATTCTCAAAGAAGCGCTAGAAGTGGTAGGGAATGAGGCAGATAATATCTTTGCCAATGTCAAAATAAATGTAGGAGAGATTTTAAGTATTGATGAGAAACTTGAAAAGTATACTGAGACGACACATTAGTCTATTGGGTTTTCTCGGAGTCTTGTCAATTTGGCAGTTAGCAGGTTTTCTTAAACTTCTCCCCAAGTTTATCCTGCCGACACCTCTTGAAATTCTCCAGGCCTTTGTTCGTGATAGAGAATTTCTCTGGCACCATAGCTGGGCCACCTTGAGAGTGGCTTTACTGGGGTTGGTTTTGGGAGTTTTGATTGCCTGTCTCATGGCTGTACTCATGGATAGTTTGACTTGGCTCAATGACCTGATTTACCCTATGATGGTGGTTGTTCAGACTATTCCGACTATTGCCATAGCTCCTATCTTGGTCTTGTGGCTAGGTTATGGGATTCTCCCCAAGATTGTCTTGATTATCTTGACGACAACCTTCCCCATCATCGTCAGCATTTTGGACGGTTTTAGGCATTGTGACAAGGATATGCTGACCTTGTTTAGTCTGATGCGGGCCAAGCCTTGGCAAATCCTGTGGCATTTTAAAATTCCTGTCAGTCTGCCTTACTTTTATGCAGGTCTGAGGGTCAGTGTCTCCTACGCCTTTATCACAACAGTGGTATCTGAGTGGTTGGGAGGCTTTGAAGGACTAGGTGTCTACATGATTCAGTCCAAGAAACTGTTTCAGTATGATACCATGTTTGCTATTATTATTCTGGTATCGATTATCAGCCTTCTGGGTATGAAGTTGGTCGATATCAGCGAGAAATATGTTATTAAATGGAAACGTTCGTAGAATTAGAATGTTTCTGAAAAAGAAAAGAGGAAATCAAAATGAAAAAAACATGGAAAGTGTTTTTAACTGTTTTAACAGCTCTTGTAGCTGTTGTGCTTGTGGCTTGTGGTCAAGGAACTGCTTCTAAGGACAACAAAGAAGCAGAACTCAAGAAGATCGATTTTATCCTAGACTGGACGCCAAATACCAACCACACAGGGCTTTATGTGGCTAAGGAAAAAGGCTATTTCAAGGAAGCTGGAGTGGATGTTGATTTGAAATTGCCACCAGAAGAAAGTTCTTCTGACTTAGTCATTAATGGTAAGGCGCCATTTGCAGTGTATTTCCAAGACTACATGGCTAAGAAGTTAGAAAAAGGTGCAGGAATTACTGCCGTTGCAGCTATTGTTGAACACAATACATCAGGAATTATCTCTCGTAAATCTGATAATGTAGCTAGTCCAAAGGACTTGGTTGGTAAGAAATACGGGACTTGGAATGACCCAACTGAACTTGCTATGTTGAAAACCTTGGTAGAATCACAAGGTGGGGACTTTGAGAAGGTAGAAAAAGTACCAAATAATGACTCAAACTCTATCACACCGATTGCTAATGGAGTATTTGATACTGCATGGATCTACTACGGTTGGGATGGAATCCTTGCTAAATCTCAAGGCGTAGAGGCTAGCTTCATGTACTTGAAAGACTACGTTAAAGAATTTGACTACTACTCACCAGTTATCATCGCAAACAACGACTATCTGAAAGACAACAAAGAAGAAGCTCGCAAAGTTATCCAAGCTATCAAAAAAGGTTACCAATATGCTATGGAGCATCCAGAGGAAGCGGCAGATATCCTCATTAAGAATGCACCTGAACTTCAGGAAAAACGTGACTTTGTCATCGAATCTCAAAAATACTTGTCAAAAGAATACGCAAGCGACAAGGAAAAATGGGGTCAATTTGATGCAGCTCGCTGGAATGCCTTCTACAAATGGGATAAAGAAAATGGTATCCTTAAAGAAGATTTGACAGACAAAGGCTTCACCAACGAATTTGTGAAATAATGACAGAGATTAGACTAGAACATGTCAGTTATGCCTATGGTCAGGAGAGGATTTTAGAGGACATCAATCTGAAAGTCACTTCAGGTGAAGTGGTTTCTATCCTAGGTCCAAGTGGCGTTGGTAAGACTACGCTTTTCAACTTAATTGCGGGGATTTTAGAAGTTCAGTCAGGGAGAATTGTCCTTGATGGTGAAGAAAATCCCAAGGGGCGCGTGAGTTATATGTTGCAAAAGGATCTGCTCTTGGAGCACAAGACCGTGCTTGGTAATATCATTCTGCCCCTCTTGATTCAAAAGGTGGATAAGGCCGAAGCTATTGCCCGCGCGGATGACATTCTTGCGACCTTTCAGTTGACAGCTGTACGAGACAAGTATCCCCATGAACTTAGTGGGGGGATGCGTCAGCGTGTGGCCTTGCTTCGTACCTATCTTTTCGGGCACAAGCTCTTTCTCTTAGATGAGGCCTTTAGCGCCTTGGATGAGATGACCAAGATGGAACTACACGCTTGGTACCTTGAGATTCACAAGCAGTTGCAGCTAACAACATTGATTATTACTCATAGTATTGAGGAGGCCCTCAATCTCAGTGACCGCATTTATATCTTGAAAAATCGCCCTGGGCAGATTGTTTCAGAAATTAAACTAGATTGGTCTGAAGATGAGGACAAGGAAGTTCAAAAGATTGCCTACAAACGTCAAATCTTGGCAGAATTAGGCTTAGATAATTAGAAAAATAGGGAGTTGGTGAAGATTATCCTTTACCAGCGCCCTTTTTCTTTTAAAAATGAGAAAATTTCGGTATAATAGTCAAAGATAGTCAAGGTTCAAAGAGAGAGGTGGGTTTGTAATGAGATTTAAAAATACATCGGATCATATTGAGGCCTACATCAAGGCGATTTTAGATCAATCTGGTATCGTGGAGTTGCAACGGAGTCAGTTGGCAGATACCTTCCAGGTTGTTCCTAGTCAGATTAACTATGTGATCAAGACACGCTTTACGGAAAGTAGAGGCTACTTGGTTGAAAGTAAGCGTGGTGGCGGAGGCTACATTCGTATAGGACGGATTGAGTTTTCTAGTCATCATGAAATGCTCCGAGAGCTACTTTATTCGATTGGCGAGCGGGTCAGTCAAGAAATTTATGAGGATATTCTACAGCTTTTGGTTGAGCAGGAATTGATGACCAAGCAGGAGATGAATTTGCTGATGGCAGTAGCTTTGGATCGCGTTCTAGGAGAAGAAGCTCCAGTCCTTCGAGCTAACATGCTACGACAGGTTATACAAGAGGTAGATAGAAAAGGGAAGTAAGATGAACTATTCAAAAGCATTGAATGAATGTATCGAAAGTGCCTACATGGTTGCTGGCCATTTTGGAGCTCGTTACCTAGAGTCTTGGCACTTGTTGATTGCCATGTCTAATCACAGTTATAGTGTGGCAGGGGCGACTTTAAATGATTATCCATATGAGATGGACCGTTTAGAAGAGGTCGCTTTGGAACTGACTGAAACGGACTATAGCCAGGATGAAACCTTTACGGAATTGCCGTTTTCTCATCGTTTGCAGGTTCTTTTTGCTGAAGCAGAATATGTGGCGTCAGTGGTCCATGCTAAGATGCTAGGGACAGAGCATGTCCTCTATGCGATTTTGCATGATGGCAATGCCTTGGCGACTCGTATCTTGGAGAGAGCTGGTTTTTCTTATGAAGACAAGAAAGATCAGGTCAAGATTGCAGCCCTTCGTCGAAATTTAGAAGAACGAGCAGGCTGGACTCGTGAAGACCTCAAGGCTTTACGCCAACGCCATCGTACAGTAGCTGACAAGCAAAATTCTATGGCTAATATGATGGGAATGCCCCAGACTCCGAGTGGTGGACTCGAGGACTATACGCATGATTTGACAGAGCAAGCGCGTTCTGGCAAGTTGGAACCAGTTATCGGTCGGGATAAGGAAATCTCGCGTATGATTCAAATCTTGAGCCGTAAAACCAAGAATAATCCTGTCTTGGTTGGGGATGCTGGTGTCGGGAAAACAGCTCTGGCCCTTGGACTCGCTCAGCGTATTGCTAGTGGGGATGTACCTGTGGAAATGGCTAAGATGCGCGTGTTAGAGCTTGATTTGATGAATGTCGTGGCAGGGACACGCTTCCGTGGTGACTTTGAAGAGCGCATGAACAATATCATCAAGGATATTGAAGAAGATGGGCAAGTCATCCTCTTTATCGATGAACTTCATACCATCATGGGTTCTGGGAGTGGAATTGATTCAACTCTGGATGCGGCCAACATCTTGAAGCCAGCCTTGGCGCGTGGAACCTTGAGAACGGTTGGTGCGACCACTCAGGAAGAATACCAAAAACACATCGAAAAAGATGCGGCCCTTTCTCGTCGTTTCGCCAAAGTAACGATTGAAGAGCCAAGTGTGGCAGACAGCATGACCATTTTACAAGGTTTGAAGGCGACTTATGAGAAACATCACCGTGTACAAATCACAGATGAAGCGGTTGAAACAGCTGTCAAGATGGCGCATCGTTACTTAACCAGTCGTCACTTGCCAGACTCTGCTATCGATCTTTTGGATGAAGCAGCGGCAACAGTGCAAAATAAAACTAAAAATGTAAAAGCAGATGATTCAGGTTTGAGTCCAGCTGACAAGGCCTTGATGGATGGCAAGTGGAAACAAGCTGCTCAACTAATTGCTAAAGAAGAGGAAGTGCCTGTCTATAAAGACTTGGTGACAGAGTCTGATATTTTGACCACCTTGAGTCGTTTGTCAGGTATCCCAGTTCAAAAACTGACTCAAACTGACGCTAAGAAATACCTGAATCTGGAAGCTGAATTGCACAAACGTGTCATCGGTCAAGATCAAGCAGTTTCAAGTATTAGCCGTGCCATTCGCCGCAACCAGTCAGGGATTCGCAGTCACAAGCGTCCGATTGGTTCCTTTATGTTCCTAGGGCCTACAGGTGTCGGTAAGACCGAATTGGCCAAGGCTTTGGCAGAAGTTCTTTTTGACGACGAATCAGCTCTTATCCGCTTTGATATGAGTGAGTATATGGAGAAATTCGCAGCCAGTCGTCTCAACGGAGCTCCTCCGGGTTATGTGGGCTACGAAGAAGGTGGGGAGTTGACCGAGAAGGTTCGCAACAAACCATACTCTGTTCTCCTCTTTGATGAGGTAGAAAAAGCCCATCCAGACATCTTTAATGTTCTCTTGCAGGTCTTGGATGACGGTGTCTTGACCGATAGCAAGGGACGCAAGGTTGACTTTTCAAATACCATTATCATCATGACGTCAAACCTTGGTGCGACAGCCCTTCGTGATGACAAGACTGTCGGATTTGGGGCTAAGGATATTCGTTTTGATCAGGAAAATATGGAAAAACGCATGTTTGAAGAGCTGAAAAAAGCTTATAGACCTGAGTTTATTAACCGTATTGATGAAAAGGTGGTCTTCCATAGCCTATCTAGTGACCATATGCAGGAAGTGGTGAAGATTATGGTCAAACCTTTAGTGGCAAGTTTGGCTGAAAAAGGCATTGACTTGAAATTACAAACTTCCGCACTGAAATTGTTGGCCAATCAAGGATATGACCCAGAGATGGGAGCTCGTCCACTTCGTAGAACCCTACAAACAGAAGTGGAAGACAAGTTGGCAGAACTTCTTCTCAAGGGAGAATTAATTGAAGGTAAGACACTTAAGATTGGTGTCAAAGCAGGCCAATTGAAATTTGATATTGCATAAAAATGGAGAATCAGGAGCAATCTTGATTCTTTTTTTTCGCAATCTTTTTATAAAAAATGATAAAAAACTATTGACAAAACAAAAATATAGTTTACAATAAAAACATAGATAATAAAAATATCAAAAAATATAAAAAGGCTATAGGTTTATGAAAAAGAAAACAGCAGTGGTATTTGGAACCTTTGCTCCACTTCATCAAGGACATATCGATCTGATTCAGCGAGCGAAGCGGCAGTGTGACCAGGTCTGGCTTGTCGTTTCAGGCTATGAGGGAGACAGAGGGGAACAGGTAGGCTTAACGCTTCAAAAAAGATTCCGCTATATCCGAGAGGCCTTTGGTGATGACGAGTTGACCTCGGTTTGTAAGTTAGATGAAACCCATCTTCCTCGTTACCCTATGGGCTGGCAGGAGTGGTTGAATCAGATGTTTGTAGAGATTTCCTATGATGAAACCCAGCAAGAACTAATCTTCTTTGTGGGAGATGCAGACTACCAGCAGGAATTATCAAATCGTGGCTTTGAGACTGTCTTGCAAGAAAGAAAGTTTGGTATCTCAGCGACTATGATTCGAGAAAATCCAAGCAAATATTGGAAATACATCGCTCAACCCTTCCGACGTCAGTTTACAAAGAAAGTGTTGATTATGGGAAGTGCCAGTAATGGGAAGACCACTCTGGCCAAGGATTTGGCTAGGTATTACGATGCACCCGTCAGTCTGGAATACGCACGTGAGTACCAGATCAAAAACAATGTCCGCGACGATGAATTGACTCCAAAGGATTACTATTATCTCCTGTTGGGGCAGTATGACCAGACCTCTAAGTTAATTGACAGTAATGCCAATAGGGGACTGGTGATAGCAGACACCAACTCCTTAGTAACCAAGGGCTACTATGATTATTATATGGAGACTGAGGATCAAGAGGACTTATCAGGAGAAACCTTTGATAATCTCTTTGCCTCTATCTTGGCTAAGGAAAAATGGGACTTGATTCTCTTTGTGCAGCCTGTCGGCTCCTATGTCAACGACGGATTTAGAGATATGACCATGGCAGAAGATCATATTCGTCATAGTTTTTCCCAGCATTTGGATCAGATGAGGGAGTGCTACTTAGCAAACATTCCACTAGTTTATCTAGCTGAGGATTATCTAGGAAATTATGAAGCAGCAAAAGTGGCTATCGATGCCATTTACCAAGCAGATTAGGAGAAAATTATGAAAAAACTAACTGAAAAAATCACACAATTTATCGAAAACTTTAAAAACGTCCTTGCAGAAGTCCGCAAGATCGGTTTTGCAGGAATCATGAACCTGCTCTGGAAAGATCTATTTGTCGGTCGTAGCCTCTTCCAGTGGTTGTATCTCATCGTCCTGTCAAGTGTTCCCTTGATCTTGGAATTCACGCAAAATACAGAAAGTCATGACTGGATGAGCTTGTTTGCATCTTGGACTGGGATTGTCTGTGTTATCTTGGTAGCCGAAGGGCGTGCAAGCAATTATCTCTTTGGGGCCATTAACTCTGCTATCTATTTGGTTTTGGCCATGAATGCGACTTTTTATGGTGAAGTTTTGACGACCGTTTACTTCTTTGTCATGCAGCCGATTGGTCTCTATGCTTGGCTGTCCAACCGTATCAATGATCAAGGAAAAGCAGAAGAATCTCATTTTGAAGCTAAGAAATTATCTGTGCTTGACTGGCTCAAGTACTTGGCCTTGACTGCTATCATCTGGATTGGTATGGGCTTGGCTTACCAAAGTATCCATAGTGCTCGCCCTTTCCGTGATAGTGTTACCGATGCGACCAATGGTGTCGGTCAGCTCTTGATGACACGTCTCTATCGTGAGCAATGGATTTTCTGGATTGCAACTAATCTCTTTAGTATTTATCTCTGGTGGGGTGAAAATATCCATATCCAAGGGATGTACTGGGTTTACACTCTCAATAGTCTAGTAGGTTGGTACCAATGGACCAAGGCAGTTCGTAAGGAGGCATAAAATGACGGACACGATGATTCCAGCAGAGATGACGGAAAAAGAATATTTTGAAATTCATGAAAGTCAGGAAGAGTTTTTAGATTGGTACTACAAGCAGGAACTCCCTCAATACGAAAAACCAAGTGTGACGGTGGATATGGTAGCCTACTGCTTTGTTGAAGGAAAGATCAAGCTCTTGCTAATCCGTCGCAAGGCTCACCCTTATCAAAACTGTTTGGCCTTAGTTGGAGGATTTATGGACAAGGGCGAAGACGCTGCGCATGCCTGTCAGCGTGAGGTGAGAGAAGAAGTTAATCTCGATCTTCCTTTGGAAAAAATTGAGCAATTGATGACCGTATCGACCCCCGGCCGTGACCCCCGAGGCTGGACAGTGACGATTGCCCACTTGGTTTATTTACCTAGTCGTGCATTAGAACTTGTTCAAGCAGGAGACGATGCCAAGGATGTCGTTTTTGCAGATGTCGATTTTCAGACAGGCAAGTGCTTCTTAGAGGGAGTAGAGTTGGAGGAGCAAGCCTTCGCTTTTGACCATTATGCCATTATCCAAGAATCCATCAAACGAATCCAAGGCCGTCTCGACTGGAATCCGACCTTCCTCTATCTGCTGGAGGAGGAGTTCACTGTCTATGAAGGGACTGAACTGGTCAATCTTATCACCCCCGGTCGTCCCATCGTCAGCAATAACTTTCTCGTAAAATACGGAGAATATGTAGAAGAAGTCGGACTCAAACGAGTACCTAAAAAGAAACCAAGAAAAACCTATCGATTGAAATAAAAAGCGAGGCCGGGAAAAAGTTCCCGACCTCTTTATTTGCCTTTATTAGTTTGATTTGCTGTTGCGACTGTTTTAGGGATGGCCATCTTTCTTAGAATTGCTCAACATGTGAGTAAAGAAGTCTTTGTATCGATACTTGAGATAGTTCTCATGTAAAACTAACAAAGCGATATAAACAATCAAAAAGATTGTAGTCAGATAAAACACATCAAATGCAGTTCGCGCATAGTGAGTGGCTGACTGATAAGAGCCAATAGCTCCTAAAATCAACCAAGGAAGATACTTGTAATACTTATTTAGCATAAGAGTGCACCTCCTATATTCTATTTCAATGTTATTATATTCCTTTGTATTTAAAGATGCAAGCGATTACACAAAACAAATTTAAATTTTTAACAGGAAAATCTCCTGTTTTTCTGTTTTATTACGAATAGAAGAGTAGGAGGAGTAAAGGTGTTTAAATTATGTGAGATTTTTAAAATAGTTTAGATAAATTGTTGACATATTTAAATTAGAATGTTACAATTATATTACAAAAAGATTTCATTATATTTCTAAAATATTACAAAGGAGTAGAAAAATGAAAAAGAAAACCTATATCAAATTGATGGCAGCAACTGTATTGGCTTCTACCTTGCTATTAGGAGCTTGTGGAAATAAAAAGGAAACAACTCAAGCAAGCAGTTCTGCTAAGACAAGCCAATCATCAAGCTCTAAAGCAGCTTCTGCTAGCAAAGAAAGCAAGACTCAGAAGTCCTCAAATTCAGCTTCATCTGAAAAGGCTAAGGCGTCTACTGATCAATCTTCAGCAAGTGCGACACCGTCACAATTGGCACCTGCACCAGAGCAAAGACAAGGTCAAGAAGTAGCTAATCAACAGGCAGCTAGTCAACAAACTTCTGCTCAGGCTCCGTCAACTCAACAGGCTTCTCAAGCCCAGTCTAACCAATCAAGCTATGATTCTACAACTGACCGCAAACTTCAAGATAAGCAAGCAGAGCAAAATAAACGCTACAAGGGTGTTTTAACCATGGTAGACGGAGATTTCTCAGCTGCAGCGGGTAACTGGAAGGGAGCTAATGGCGAAACCATCACAGTTTCATCAGGTGGTCAATTTACAGTAGAATCTGCTGATGGAAAGAAAGAAAATTACTCTATCAAAGGCTATTCTTATACTCTTGATGATGGTAAGTATAATGCCAAAATCGGTGGAGGAAAAATCATCCAAATTACAACAGGAGCGGATGGCAAGGTTTCCAGTGTTGCTTTGAATCAATAATAACGATTAGTATTTGAATTTTTACAATCAAAGAAAGAGGCTGTACAAAAAGTCTTTAAAATAAAAAAACGCATAATATTAGGTGTTGAAACCTGGATACTATGCGTTTTATTGTGGGAAGATTTACTTTATTTTCTACTTAAATTGAGTTTTTGTCCAGTCTCTTTAATTTATTAAGCCTTATCCAACTGCAAGAGTGCTTCAATCTCTGCCAGGGTGCTAGCTTGTGAAATAGCTCCACGGAGTTTGGCAGCGCAGATGGTCCATGGAGGTAGTGAGGAGCGAGGCCACGGAACTCACGAACTGCGACATTTTCCTCTTTGAGGTTAATTAAGCGTTTCAAGTGTTCGTAGGCGATTTTCATCTTGTCCTCAAAAGTCAAATCAGGGAGGATTTTACCTACTAGAAGATTGTATCAGTTATATTTCGAAAGAAAAAAGAATAAATTTAACTATAAAACCTGTCTTATTGAATGAAAAAATGGTAGAATAAACATCAATATCAAGTGAAATATGGAGTGTTACAAACAATGAAGTCAAAAATATTTCGATTTTCTTTGATTTTGTTATTTATTTTCTTTTTTTATTTTTCGTTTTCAATATTTAACCGAACGTATAGTGGAATCACCGTAGATAAACATGAGAATGAGTGGATAGTTAGACAAGTCCATAATCTGGGAAGCTTTGCAAATCATCAAGAGATAATAGGGTCATCTATTATACAAATAGACGGTCAGAGTCCAGATAGTAATTTCTTATTATCTCGATTTTTAATTGTTGAACCGCTTCATTCTGTGACAGTGTTAGATAGGGGAATTTCAAAGACTTTAATAATAGAATCTGGGAGATCAAGCCAAATTATCTTTCTTGTTTTATCAATCATTGCTTTTCTGATTCTACTGTTATTTCGCTTATACATAAAAGGCAGAAGTAGAGGAAAAACTGGGAAACGATATTTTTATTTTATTATTTATACTAGTCTGATGTTATTATCGATTATTCCATCAAGTATAGGAGATGTATTTGGTCGTAGTCTATTAATTTCATACTTGACTTTATTTCCATTATTCATGGATATCTTCATTAGAGTGTTAGTCTTGAAGATAAAAGGTTCAACCATTTCTAACTTTTCTCGTATTATACTGGGCTATTCACTCATAACTCAACTTTTGTATGTTTATAATCTTATACAGCCCATTGATTTTTTAACCATCTTTTTTTCTAGGGGAGTATTTTATTTAGTATTTTTCTTTTTAGTTATCCTACTGTTAAAGATGCTTATAAATTACTATCAGAGAAGAGAAATGTTGCCAATTCATACCTTATTTTTAGCAGTTCTGGCCTTATTTCCTCTATTTTTTGGATATATTTTTCCGATTGGTAAGGAAGTTTCGTTTATTTATAGTATTCCTCTATTGTTGCTTATTTTGTTCTCTATTGTGAATAACTTGATACTAGAACGACTGATATATGTTGCCTGGAAGTGGAATCCATTCATATATAACTTGATATTTGCCGTTTTTTTTACTAGTCTAATTATTCTTTTTAGTCTGCTATTAAGAGAATTTTCTCCAATTTTTTTCGTTCTTTACACTTTTCTTTTTTCGCTAGCTTTGTTACCTGAAATAAGGAAAATGATGTTGATTAGCCATAAAATGGAGGGAATCTTTAGTAGTTTTCATACTTTTGTAGCTACTGAATTAGAGAGGGAAGAAATTGCAACGTTTATACATGATACTACAATTCAGAAGGTTATTTATTATAAAAAGCAGTTAGAAATTAGTGAACAAATTAATAGGGGAGCTTTATTAGAGATGTTGGATGATATTGTCTTTGAATTAAGAGATTTATGTTCCAATATCTATCCTTTAATGGTGCATGAGTTAGGGTTGAAAGAATCTATTACTAGCATATTAAATCAATTCATGAAGATGGAAACTGTTTCGATTATGACAACTTTTTCAATAGATGAAGAAAAAGTTAATGATAAAGTGGGCACGTTTGTATTAAGGACAGTTAAAGAACTAGTAAATAATAGTATTCTTCATGGGAATGCTAGAGAAATTACTGTAGATTTATCTACAAAAGAAAAGATTTTATCTATTGAAGTTACAGATGATGGTATTTTTAAGGGAAACTATCAGTCTAATGAACATCATTTTGGTTTAAATAGAATTGTAGAGAAGGTTCATTTATTGGGGGGAACTGTTCAGCTAAATATTGAACCTACAAGTGTGAAGATACGAATACCTATAGAAGGGAAGAAAAATGATTCGTTTGGTTTTGATTGATGATCACAGTTTAGTATTACAAGGATTGGAGAACTATTTTTTAAAGGAAGATGATTTTGAAATTGTTGGGTCCTATACAGAAGTAGCAGATTTACTTCTCTGTCTTAAGAATGAAAAGGTAGATGTGCTAGTTATGGATTTTATGTTGAAAGGAGTAACGGCATTTGATGTTATTAGTCAGATAAATAGATTTCTGAATACAGTTCCCAAGATAGTTCTTTTATCAGGATTTTATGACACTTTGTTACATAAGAGAGCGATGGATTTTGGGATTCAAGCTTTTTTACCCAAAGAAAGTTCTTATTTGGATGTTAAAAGTGCAATTTATGCTGTTTATAAGGGAAATCACGTTATCCCAGATGGTTTGTTAGAAAAGCAAGAAAATAATCTATTGACAGATACGGAGTTAAGTGTATTGGAACTTATTGTAAAAGAATATTCTAATGAAAAGATAGCAAATAGTTTATTTGTTAGCAGGAGAACAGTGGATACTCATGTTTCAAATATTTGTTCAAAGTTGGGAGTGACGAGTAGAGTTGGAGCTGTACGTGAGGCTATTCGATTAAATCTCGTATCTTTATAATTTTATCCTAAAAAGGCAAGAAGGTTTTCGTAAATTACGGATTCTTTCTTGTCTTTTTTTGTTTAAGATAGAGTCAGTTTAATAGATTGGAGAAGGATATGCTAACAGTAGATTATTTACTTGGAGATAATAGAAATCGCTATTTTGGTAGAGGGCATAAGAGGACGACTTATGAAGTTAAGTTGAAAAATATTTTAGAAGGGGTTGGGTTTCTTCATCAAGAAGGTTTGTGGTCTAGTAAACAATCTGAAATCATACAGCAGCACCTGAGTACATTAGATGGAATAGTATTAGCTCATTTATTTGGAAGTGAAATACTGAAAAGAATGGGAGTGAGCTTAAATCAGTATAGGTTAAGCCATTTTGAGATAAAGTCAGGGATAAAAGCTATAGAAGAATTGGTAAATTTAAAATTAGAATTACAAAATTTCAAAATGACGAACCAAGTGATTGAATTTGATTGCTTGGTAATGGATATGAAAGTTTGTTTAGGCTATCAATTATTAGAATGTATGGAAAATGTAGCTGCTATAGGAGAACAAGGTAGAGATTTTTTATCAACGCATTTAAGAGATAGACAACATGATATATACGATGTTGAATTTTCAGATAGTAGTATATCTTGTAAAGCAGAGCAAGTATTGATCAAAGATGTTGAATATAGTGGTGTAGGTAGTCTGGAACAGAATTATTATAGTTTGTTAGAACTTCTGATTATTTTTTCTCAAATGGCAGAGATGTTAGCCTACCATATCGAAGAGATATCGCGGGAGGAGAGCAATACCATGTGGATGAAGCAAGTAAGTGCAGACTTGGATTCACCAATTTTGAACGGAGTAGTAGAGCTTAGTGGTAGTGTTTCGAAAAATAGATTGTTAAAAATTAGAGAAGAACATTGGAAAATCTACGAAATGTCTGGGTATGATATAGATCATAAGGTAGTCTTCAAAAGTAAAATAGCTCAAAAATTACCTGATGGAGGGGGACAGTGATGGGAAATAGAGAATTAAGGTTAGTCATATCAGGTACTTATTCTACGGGTAAGACAACAACTGCTACAGCTCTTTCGATTGCAACGGGACTTCCCTTAATTGACGCTTTATCTGCGAGGGAAATTTTGACAGATTTATATCCTGGCAGAAGATTTCAGGATATGTCATCAACTGAGTTAATGGCACTGGGATTAAAGCGTTTTGAAGAGAGAATTCGTACAGAAGGAATTTTATACAAGGAACATGGAAGTTTTCTATCAGATGGTTCAGTATTGAATGAATGGATTTACGGGACTGTTCGAATGAGGGTAGGAATTAATCCAGGCTCAGCATTCGTTCATCGATTGATGAAATCTATTTTAGGTATTCCTGGTCGAACATTTTTTAAAAAATATTTGACTGCTTATGGAGTTGTCTCTAAGAATCATGCGAAATTGTGGTATACAGATGTTGTCCATCTACCAGTAGAGTTTGAAATGGATCCAGATGGGCATAGACCAGTATCTGAAGAGTATCGGAATTTATCAGATGAGGAATTATATGAAGCTTATAGGAATTTGGGTCTGACACCTTATTGTGTCAAAGGTAGTCAGGAAGAACGGTTAAATCAAATCATTCAACATTATGAGTTGCCAATAGTTGTTCCAGTAGATGAGGCTATTTCCTTAGCTGAAAAGGTTATACGAGAAAACAGGGAAGCAGTATCTAAACGTATCATAGAGCAGTATGAAGAGCCTACATTAAAGGAAAAAATAAAATTTATGACAAGATATTAGGAGTATGTATGATTCAGTTTCAAAATATTAGTAAGATTTATAAGGTAGGAGAGCAAGAAGTTCGTGCTCTGGATCAAGTTAGTTTTTCTATTGAGAAAGGGAAATTTACAGTTATTTTAGGTCCATCAGGTTCAGGGAAAAGTACGTTACTAAATTTACTTGGTGGGATGGATCGTGCGACATCAGGAACCTTTATATTTGATGAGGAACTAGTAACAAAGTTTACGGATAAGGAATTATCTGCTTATCGAAAAGATAAAATTGGTTTTGTTTTTCAATTTTATAACTTAGTTCCAAGTTTAACGGCCAAGGAGAACATAGGTATTGCAGCCAATTTAGTGAAAAACAATAAAGAAATTGATATGTATTTAGATCAAGTTGGTTTACTTCATAGAAAAAATAATTTTCCTAATCAACTTTCTGGAGGTGAAATGCAACGTGTATCAATTGCAAGGGCATTGGCTAAAGAGCCTAGTCTATTATTGTGTGATGAACCTACAGGAGCGTTAGATTCAAAGACAGGTGATAGTATTTTAACTTTATTGAAGGAAGTTTCTAGAAATGGGAATGCTGCAGTTGTAATGGTTACACATAATAGAGAGTTTGCTAAATTTGCAGATCGAGTGATATATTTGAAAGATGGAAGTATTGAAAAAATAGAGAATAATGAAGAGGTGCTGGGATGAGGTATCTTCATATAAAATTATTAAGAGATCTTCGGCAAAATTGGCAACAATTTTTCTCTGTTTTTCTGATGTCTCTATTAAGTGTATTAATCTTTGTAGGGCTACAAGGAGCTTGGCATGGACTTGAAAAGAGTCTAGAGAGTTATTTGAAACAATCTGAACTTCCTGTTGTTTGGGTTCAAGCGAGACAAATTGATGAATCAAAAATCAAGCAGGTTGAACTCTTATCTTCTGTTGAAAAAGTTGTCAGTAAAAAGAAAGGCTTTGCTAATATTGTTCGTTTAGACAAGACTGACGGACGAATCAATCTTGAAACGATTACAGATAATCAACTGGTTACAGTAACAGAAGGAAGTCCTTTTTCTGAGGGAAAACAAGATTCGATTTGGATTGATGGGAATTATGCGAAGAAGAATCATTTACAGATTGGAGATTCAATTTCTATTTCATCAAGGGGGAAACAGATAGATTTAGAAATTGTAGGATTTGTTCAGGCGACAGATAAGATTTATTTTACAGGTAGCATGGAATATATAGCTCCAAATCCTGACAATGATGCCTATGGTTATATTGCAGATAATGAAATTGCAAAAGGAATTCTGGGTTTATCGTCAGATAATGCCTTAGAAATTTACGGTTCTAAGGTGGATTTGCGAGGAGATTTAGAGTCTATTTTTGGGGGCGATTTAGTTTCTTATCAAGATCAAAAAAGTTTAACTGAAATATCAGAAGCTACCGATCGAGTGGGGCAAATTAGGAATTTATCTTACTTATTTTCTTTTATCTTTATTTTGTTAGCTATTTTGGCTATGTTTACAACCATTCAGCGTTTGATTGATGGTCAAACAAAAGAGATTGCTGTATTAAAGGCTTTAGGTTTTTCAAATCAGGCTATCGGCTTACATTATATTTTATTTGGTTTAGTAGTAAGTTTATTAGGTAGTTTAGCAGGCTTTGCTATTTCTCCTTTGATGTCATGGTTTGTACTAGAAACTCAAAAGTCAATGTTTACACTTCCAAATTGGCAAATCTCTTATTCATCTTCATCAATAGTCATTGGTATTGTAGTCATTATAATTTGTATTTTAGCTGCCTATTTAGCTTCTAGAGAGTCAGCTAGAGGCTTACCAGCAATATTTTTAAGAGGTAAAGAAAAACTTGCTAAATTTGTCTTTGTGGAAAGATTTTCCCCTATATGGCAACGAATTTCTTATCCTTCAAGATGGGCAATTCGTGATGCCTCGTTTAATCGTATTCGAGTTTTGATGGGAATCGTGGGAGTTGCAGGAAGTATGATGTTACTGATTGCTGGAATTGGTATGCCTGTATCTATGAATCATCTTGTTGATAAGGCATATAATGAAGATTTTTCTTACTCAAAACGACTGACTGTGGCGGATTATCCTACTTCTAAGTCTAAATATGGTGGGCAAGGTGTACAAATTTCACAAGCACATTTTAGTCCAGATGATGGATACAATCGTTTATTGATTATATTTGATGATGGAGATATGATACAAGCAAAAACAGAGAGTGCTGAATCTTTGAAAGATGATGGTTTGTATGTAACTAGATCATTTGCCCGTTTGGCAGGTATTAAAGTCGGAGATGTTTTAACTGTAACTCCTTATCAAGATGGTCATACTTACAAGTTTGAAGTAAAAGGGATTGTCACAAGTGAAACCAATCAAGGGGCTTATCTTCATGCTAGAGTCTTTGAAAAAGCAGGGGGAGATTTTACTCCCCATACTTTATTAGTTGGGTCAGAGGTGGATCAAGACACTATTAAGCAAGACAAAGGTGTTCTATCTGTCATTGAAAAAGGGAGTCAAGAAAAAAATGCCTATGATTTTGTAGCTAGTTTAATGAGTGTATTTCTAATGATTATTGGCTTTGCTTTATTACTTGTTATTATTGTTCTATATAATCTAGGTTCTTTAAACTTTGTAGAGAGAATGAGAGACTATGCTACATTGCAAGTATTAGGATTTTCTAATCAATATCTACAGATGGTAACTCTTTTTGAGACTATACTAACTACCTTTATTGGGTGGCTAGTAGGAATTCCTTTAGGCATATGGTTTTTGAAAGAATATGTAGCAACATTTTCGACGATTCGAATTGAGTATACCGCTTATGTCAGTATGTATGTCCTTGCTTCTGCTACGTTATTGGTTTGGTTTACATCTTTAGGGACTGCTTATTTTATTAGTCTTCGTATGAGAAAGATTGACATGATTAGTGCTCTAAAGGGGGTAGACTAGTATGGTCAGTTATGAGTGAATCTATAGACATTTATGAATAATTGTTAATCATCGGTTCTAATACTCAATGAAAATCAAAGAGCAAACTAGGAAGCTAGCCGCAGGCTGCTCAAAGCACTGCTTTGAGGTTGTAGATAGAACTGACGAAGTCAGCTCAAAACACTGTTTTGAGGTTGTGGATAGAACTGACGAAGTCAGTAACCATACCTACGGTAAGGCGATGCTGACGTGGTTTGAAGAGATTTTCGAAGAGTATAAGGTCCAAATTTACCTATTTGTGTCTTGGTTCACTACATTACTGCATTCAAAATCCGTCAGCTCAATAAGAGTTGACGGATTATTTTATACTCATACTTGGGTTAAAAATTCTTCTGTAGTAAGAATTTGAGCAAACTCATCTTGTAGA
>NZ_CAUQWY010000031.1:0-19330 GCF_963521865.1 uncultured Streptococcus sp. | reverse complement strand
TGTTTTGAGGTTGTGGATAGAACTGACGAAGTCAGTAACCATACCTACGGCAAGGAGACGTTGACGTGGTTTGAAGAGATTTTCGAAGAGTATAAAAGAAAGAAGCTGACAAAGGAGACGGGTATGGAACAAACATTTTTTATCATTAAACCAGATGGTGTAAAAAGAGGGCTGGTTGGTGAAGTGTTGAAACGCATCGAACAACGTGGCTTTACAATCGAAAAATTGGAGTTGCGTACAAAGGTTTCAGAAGAGTTGATTGACCAGCACTATCAGGACTTAGTTGACCAGAGTTTTTACCCACCGATTCGTGAATTTATGACTTCAGGCTCAGTTCTTGTGGGTGTCATTTCTGGTCCCAAAGTAATCGAAACTTGGCGGACCATGATGGGGGCGACTCGTCCAGAAGAAGCTTTACCAGGAACTATTCGAGGTGATTTTGCAAAAGCTGCTGGTGAAAATGAGGTTATTCAAAATGTTGTGCATGGTTCAGATTCAGAAGAGTCAGCTAAGCGAGAAATTGCTCTTTGGTTTGAAGAAAAATAGTAAAAGTTTGATGTAAGGGTTACTTGCATCAAATTTTTTTGCATTTTAGAGTAGAAAACTGACAGTTGAGAAATCTACTAATAATGGAAAGGGATTCTGGCATATAATAAGAGCAAGTAAGGGGGAAAATGATGGGAAAAATGAAAAAGCAAATCCGTATTTTGTTATTGCTGACTGTTTTTGGACTTTGTGCTTGTTCTTGTTTAAGTTTATCGACCTGGACCTTGATGTTAAATCAAAACTGTTTCTATTATTTAGTTGGCATGTTGCTTCTTGCCAGTATTGGGGTAGGATTAAACTACTATAAAGGGCAACAAAATCAATATTATTCAGTTTTTAGAGCAGATAAGAAACAACTCTTGTATACTCTGTTACTCTTAGTAAATATTTTAGGTTTAGCTTTAATTGTCATAGAACATCTCCTTGAAGGAAATGCATCTGTGGAAGAGTTTGTGGAAGTATTTCTACCGAGTTTCTTTTTCTTATTCGGTGTTGACTTGTTAGTCTTTCTGCCTATGCAGAAGTATGTACATGGATTGAAAAAGATTTTGGGTAAAAAGGGACTCTGTTTTATCAGTGGACTAGCTATTTTAATCGTTCTCAAAAATCCTTGGTCAATATTATCCATGACATTTTATATTGCCTTGGGAATGTTTTTCCTAGGATTGTTGGTGCCAAAAGTTATTCGCTGGGAAGTTTCGTTTTATAGCCATTTGATGAGAGATATATTATTAGTTGTCTTTTTACTGTTCCTATTTTAAAATCAGAACAAGATCTAGTTCAAGTCCTATAATTCATACTATGGAATTCACAGATAATATCTCGACAAAGAATAACTTTTTGGTATAATAAGAATATGTACACAAAAAATGAAGAAGAGCTGCAAGCCTTAGGGGAGCGTTTGGGTCATCTATTAGAAAAGAATGATGTTTTAATTCTAACTGGAGAACTGGGTGCAGGCAAAACGACCTTTACTAAAGGACTTGCAAAAGGATTACAGATTTCTCAGATGATTAAGAGTCCAACTTACACTATCGTAAGAGAGTATGAAGGTCGTCTTCCGCTTTACCACCTAGATGTTTATCGTATAGAGGGGGATGCTGATTCTATTGATTTAGATGAATTTCTCTTTGGTGGCGGGGTGACTGTCATCGAGTGGGGGAATCTTTTAGGTGATGCCTTGCCAGATACTTATTTAGAATTGGAAATTCTAAAAGAGGAAGATGGTCGCAGATTACATTTCCAAGCCAAGGGTTTGCGTGCAGAAAAACTCTTAGAGGAGCTTCAACATGGAGTATGAGTTGCTCATTAGAGAAGCAGAGCCTAAAGATGCAGCTGCCTTAGTATCATTTTTAAATCGTGTCAGTGTAGAAACAGACTTTACCAGTCTAGACAGGGATGGTATTTTGATGACAGATACTGAGATGGAGTTATTTTTGAGTAAACAGGCTCACTCAGAAAATCAAATCACTTTACTTGTCTTACTGAATGATGAAATTGCTGGCCTTGTAAATATCACAGCTGATCAACGTAAGAGAGTTCGTCATATTGGAGATCTCTTTATTGTGATTGGTAAGAAATATTGGAATAATGGGTTGGGAAGTTTCTTGCTTGAAGAAGTCGTAGAATGGGCGCAGGCTAGTGGCATTCTTCGTAGGCTTCAATTAACTGTTCAAACTCGTAATCAAGCTGCAGTTCATCTATATCAAAAGCATGGTTTTGTAATTGAAGGTAGACAAGAGCGCGGTGCGTACATAGAAGAAGGGGACTTTATCGATGTTTACCTGATGGGTAGACTGATAGATTAGTAGAAATATGGTTAAAAAAATTATTGGAATGGTGCTAGCTTTTCTAGCTGTGACAGTTTTGGGTGTGGGTATCTTTGCTTATACCATTTATCAGCAAGGCACACAAACTTTATCAAAAACATATAAAAAGATTGGGGAAGAAACCAAGGTTATCGAAGCAACTGAACCCATGACTATTCTGTTGATGGGAGTTGATACTGGGAATGTGGAACGTACGGATCAGTGGGCTGGAAACAGTGACAGTATGATTTTGCTGACTGTCAATCCTCACACAAAGAAAACCATGATGTTGAGTTTGGAACGTGATATTCTGACTAAAATTCAGCATAAAGATGGAGGTATTGAAGAAGCGAAGTTAAATGCTGCCTATGCTGGTGGTGGTGCAGAATTAGCTATTTCAACTATTCAAAAGATGATGAATATCCATATTGACCGCTATATTATGGTCAACATGCAAGGCTTGCAACAATTAGTTGATGCAGTAGGCGGCATTACCGTCAATAACACGCTAGGTTTCCCGATTTCTATCAGTGACCAAGAAGAATTCAACACCATTTCTATTGGCGTTGGAGAACAGAAAATAAATGGAGAGGAAGCGCTTGTTTATTCACGCATGCGGTATCAAGACCCAGAAGGAGACTATGGTCGTCAAAAGCGTCAGCGTGAAGTCATTCAAAAAGTTGTTGAAAAAGTTCTTAGTTTAAATAGTGTCAGTCACTATCAGTCTATCTTAAAAGCCCTAAGTACTAATATGCAGACTAATATCGATTTATCTGCGAAAAGTATTCCAAGCTTGTTGGGCTACAAAGATTCATTTAAAACCATTGAATCACAACAGTTGAAGGGTGAAGGAGAGATGTTGCAAGGTATTTCTTACCAGATTGTTTCTAGAGAGCATATGTTGGAAATGCAGAATATATTGCGACGTTCTTTGGGGCAAGAAGAAGTCGCTCAGCTTGAAACAAATGTTGTCTTATTTGAAGATTTGTTTGGGCGGGTACCTGTTAGTGACGAAGATAATTAACTTTCTTGATACAAATAAAAAATCAATCGTGGGAAATTTCCTGCGATTTTTTCAAAAAAATACGAATAGATAGGTAGGAGGAAACATGAAAGCAGAAATCATTGCTGTTGGAACAGAGATTTTGACAGGACAGATTGTCAATACTAATGCTCAATTTTTATCGGAAAAACTAGCAGAGATTGGGGTAGACGTATATTTTCAGACGGCTGTAGGAGACAATGAAGCTCGTCTCTTATCCCTGCTTGAGATTGCCAGTCAACGTAGCAGTCTGGTGATTTTAACAGGTGGTTTGGGGCCAACTGAGGATGATTTGACCAAACAAACTCTGGCTAAATTCTTAGGGAAAGAATTAGTCTTCAATCCTCAGGCTCAGGAGAAGTTGGATGTCTTTTTTGCCCAGCGACCAGACTATGCCCGAACACCGAATAACGAAAGACAAGCTCAACTTGTAGAAGGAGCGACTCCACTGCCCAACGAAACAGGACTGGCTGTGGGAGGAATGTTAGAAGTGGACGGAGTGACCTACGTTGTCCTTCCAGGTCCACCAAGTGAATTGAAACCCATGGTCTTAAACCAACTTCTACCCAAGTTGATGACAGGGAGCAAGCTGTATTCTCGAGTTCTTCGTTTCTTTGGAATTGGCGAGAGTCAGCTGGTTACGATTTTGGCTGATTTAATTGATAATCAGACCGATCCGACCTTGGCCCCTTATGCTAAGACAGGAGAAGTCACTCTGCGTCTGTCAACAAAAGCTAGCAGTCAAGAAGAAGTAAATCAAACGCTGGATATTTTGGAAAATCAAATCTTGGATCACCAAACTTTTGAAGGTCTTTCTTTGCGAGACCTCTGTTATGGTTATGGGGAAGAGTCCAGTTTAGCTAGCATTGTGGTAGAAGAACTGAAAAGGCAAGGGAAAACTATCACTGCAGCAGAGAGTTTGACGGCAGGACTCTTCCAAGCAACTGTGGCGGATTTTTCGGGTGCTTCAAGTATATTTAAGGGTGGTTTTGTAACCTATAGCTTGGAGGAAAAATCGAAGATGTTGGATATTCCTGCCAAGGATTTGGAAGAATATGGTGTAGTGTCTGAATTTACAGCCCAGAAGATGGCTGAGCAGGCACGAATCAAGACCCAGTCTGATTTTGGCCTTAGTTTGACTGGAGTGGCAGGACCAGATAGCCTAGAAGGACATCCAGCTGGGACAGTCTTCATAGGCTTGGCTCAAGAGCAAGGAACTGAGGTTATCAAGATTAATATTGGAGGCAGAAGTCGAGCAGATGTACGTCATATTGCGGTTATGCATGCCTTTAACCTAGTTCGCAAGACTTTATTAAGTGACTAACTTTTGATATAATAGTAGATAGGTCTGAGGACCATTAGAATGTAGGAGAATAGAATGGCGAAAAAACCAAAAAAATTAGATGAAATTTCAAAAAAATTCGGGGCTGAACGTGAAAAAGCC
This sequence comes from uncultured Streptococcus sp., assembly GCF_963521865.1. GTDB lineage: Bacteria > Bacillota > Bacilli > Lactobacillales > Streptococcaceae > Streptococcus. The sequence continues at coordinate 14,490 of NZ_CAUQWY010000031.1, read as the reverse complement.
TTGAATGACGCTCTTAAATTGATTGAGAAAGACTTTGGTAAGGGTTCAATCATGCGTTTGGGTGAACGTGCGGAGCAAAAGGTGCAAGTGATGAGTTCAGGTTCCTTGGCTCTTGACATTGCCCTTGGTTCAGGTGGTTATCCTAAGGGACGTATCATTGAAATCTATGGGCCAGAGTCATCTGGTAAGACAACGGTTGCCCTTCATGCAGTTGCACAAGCGCAAAAAGAAGGTGGGATTGCAGCCTTTATCGATGCGGAACATGCCCTCGATCCAGCTTATGCTGCGGCTCTTGGTGTTAACATTGACGAATTGCTCTTGTCACAACCAGACTCAGGAGAGCAAGGTCTTGAGATTGCAGGAAAATTGATTGACTCAGGTGCTGTAGATCTTGTCGTAGTCGACTCAGTTGCTGCCCTTGTCCCTCGTGCGGAAATTGATGGAGATATCGGTGATAGCCACGTTGGTTTGCAGGCTCGTATGATGAGCCAGGCTATGCGTAAGCTCGGTGCTTCTATCAATAAAACCAAAACAATTGCCATCTTTATCAACCAATTGCGTGAAAAAGTTGGAGTGATGTTTGGAAATCCAGAAACAACTCCTGGTGGACGTGCTTTGAAATTCTATGCTTCAGTACGTTTGGATGTTCGTGGAAGCACACAAATCAAGGGAACTGGTGACCAAAAAGACACCAACGTAGGTAAAGAAACAAAAATTAAGGTCGTTAAAAACAAGGTGGCTCCACCATTTAAGGAAGCCTTCGTTGAAATCATGTACGGCGAAGGGATTTCTAAGACTGGTGAACTCTTGAAGATCGCAAGCGATTTGGATATCATCAAAAAAGCAGGAGCTTGGTATTCTTACAAGGATGAGAAAATCGGGCAGGGTTCTGAAAATGCTAAGAAATACTTGGCAGATCACCCAGAAGTCTTTGATGAAATCGACCATCAAGTCCGTGTTCAATTTGGTTTGATTGATGGAGAAGAAGCTTCTGAAAGCAAAAAAGATGAGGCAGTTCAAGCAGATTATGTGAATGAAGAAGTGACTCTTGACCTAGGCGACGAACTTGAAATCGAAATTGAAGAATAAGCTGTCAAAGTAGTGGAGAAATCCACTGCTTTTTCAGTTTGTTGTTCAAGTTTTCAGATTGCCTACAGTTTGCTGTTTCTTGTCGCTCCTCTAGAAAGCTGATATAATAGCTTTATGAATAAAAAACGAACAGTGGACCTGATACATGGTCCTATTCTTCCCTCGCTTGTGAGTTTTGCCTTCCCAATCTTGCTGTCTAATATTTTTCAACAGCTCTATAATACTGCTGATGTCTTGATTGTTGGGCGTTTTCTGGGTCAAGAATCCTTGGCTGCAGTAGGAGCGACGACAGCGATTTTTGACCTGATTATAGGCTTTACGCTTGGTGTTGGTAATGGAATGGGGATTGTCATTGCCCGCTATTATGGGGCTAGGAATTTCACCAAAATCAAGGAAGCGGTAGCAGCCACTTGGATTTTAGGTGCTCTTTTGAGTATTGTAGTGATGTTGCTGGGCTTTCTTGGTTTGTATCCTCTCTTGCAATACCTAGATACCCCTGCAGAAATCCTCCCTCAGTCCTATCAATATATATCTATGATTGTGACCTGTGTAGGTGTCAGCTTTGCCTATAATCTTTTTGCAGGTTTGTTGCGGTCCATTGGGGACAGTCTGGCTGCGCTTGGTTTTTTGATTTTTTCTGCCTTGGTTAATGTGCTTCTGGATCTCTATTTTATTACGCAATTGCATCTTGGAGTTCAATCGGCGGGACTTGCTACCATCATTTCGCAAGGCTTATCAGCGGTTCTTTGCTTTTACTATATCCGCAAGAGCGTTCCAGAACTGCTCCCGAAACTCAAGCATTTCAAATGGGATAAGGCCTTGTACGCGGATCTTTTGGAGCAAGGTTTGGCTATGGGCTTGATGAGTTCGATTGTGTCTATCGGTAGTGTGATTTTACAGTCTTCTGTCAATACTTTTGGTGCAGTGATTATTAGTGCTCAGACGGCAGCTCGCCGCATTATGGCTTTCGCCCTTCTTCCTATGACCGCTATTTCTGCATCAATGACGACCTTTGCTTCTCAGAATCTAGGAGCTAAGCGACCAGACCGCATTGTTCAAGGTCTTCGAATCGGCAGTCGTCTAAGTATGTCCTGGGCAATTTTTGTTTGTGTCTTCCTCTTTTTTGCCAGTCCAGCCTTGGTTTCCTTCTTGGCTAGTTCGACGGATAGCTACTTGGTAGAAAATGGCAGTCTGTACTTGCAAATCAGTTCAGCCTTTTATCCTATTTTGAGTCTCTTGTTGATTTATCGCAATTGTTTGCAGGGTTTGGGGCAAAAGATCCTTCCTCTGGTTTCTAGCTTTATCGAACTAATCGGGAAAATCGCTTTTGTGGTCATGATTATCCCTTGGGCAGGCTATAGAGGAGTTATTCTTTGCGAACCCCTAATCTGGGTTGCCATGACAGTTCAACTGTACTTCTCATTATTCCGTCACCCCTTGATAAAAGAAGGTAAGGTCATCTTGGCAACAAAAGTGTCATCATAGCTCGATTTGCTGAATAAAATCCATTTCTTCTAGTGAAAATCGAAAAAACTTGTGTTATAATAAGAAAGATTAAAATGTGAAAAAAGGAGATTCCTAATGGGACGTAAATGGGCCAATATCGTAGCCAAGAAAACGGCTAAAGATGGAGCTAACTCTAAAGTATATGCAAAATTTGGTGTAGAAATCTATGTAGCAGCTAAAAAAGGTGATCCAGATCCAGAATCAAACTCAGCCTTGAAATTCGTTATCGACCGTGCTAAACAAGCCCAAGTGCCAAAACACGTTATCGATAAGGCTTTGGACAAGGCTAAAGGAAACACAGACGAAACCTTTACAGAAGGACGTTACGAAGGTTTTGGACCAAATGGTTCTATGTTGATCGTGGATACTTTGACTTCAAACGTTAACCGTACAGCGGCTAATGTTCGTGCAGCTTTTGGTAAAAATGGTGGAAACATGGGTGCTTCAGGTTCGGTTTCATACCTCTTCGATAACAAGGGTGTTATTGTATTTGCAGGTGAAGATGCGGACGCAGTCTTTGAGCAATTGCTAGAAGCAGATGTGGATGTGGATGATGTAGAAGCAGAAGAAGGTACAATCACAGTTTACACAGCTCCAACTGACCTTCATAAGGCTATCGTTGCCCTTCGTGAGTCAGGTATTGAAGAATTCCAAGTGACTGAGTTGGAAATGATTCCTCAATCAGAAGTGGAATTGTCAGGCGATGACCTTGAAACCTTTGAAAAACTTTACAGCGTTCTTGAAGACGACGAAGACGTACAAAAAATCTACACAAACGTAGATGGGTTCTAATTTAATACTCAATGAAAATCAAAAAGCAAACTAGGAAGCTAGCCACAGACAGTACTTGAGTACGGCAAGGCGAAGCTGACGTGGTTTGAATTTGATTTTCGAAGAGTATAACCTAGAGAACATGATCCTAAGTGATGAGCTCACTTGGGATTTTTTGAATCAAGAAAATAGTTCTCATGAAAACTTTTTTCTTGACATCTTTTCTGAGAATGATAAAATAGTTCTCATGAAAACTTATTTAGTTCCCAGGAGAACTAAATGTGATAGTTAGAAAGGAGTTAGTATGGATAAACCGATGTTAGTCTTTAAGCGTTTTGGTCATCAGATTCACCTGATGGTGCAAAAGGAAGCCAAACGTTGTGGCATTGAATTTATGGGTGGGCCTCAAGGTCAGGTTGTACGTTTTTTGGATAATCGTGAGAAAAACCAAGACTTGGTCTTGATTAAGGATATCGAGCAGGAACTCAATATTACCAAGTCTGTTGCTAGTAATTTGGTCAAGCGTATGGTGCAAAATGGTTTGGTGGAATTGGAGGCGAGTCCTAGCGATAAGCGGGCTAAATTTGTTCGTCTGACGGACAAAGCACGTTCTCAGATGCAACAGGTTAAGGCCTTTTTTGAACGCATAGACAAGCAGTTGATGGAAGACATTGATGAAGATGAATTACTGATTTTTGAGAAAGTTCTCGGTCAACTACAGGAAAATATCAAGGGAATAGGAGGAGAGAATGAAGAAATTAGCCAAACGAATTAGTAGAAAAGAATGGGGGATGATTTTACTAGCCATTCTCTTTACTTGCTTTTCGGTCTATCTGGAGTTGGAAGTGCCGACCTATATCTCGAAAATTACGGATTTGCTAGGTAGTCAAGGAACTAATTTAGATGAGTTGTGGCAGCCAGCAAGCATGATGGTGGGAATGTCCTTTCTTGCCTTCTTGTCCGTAGTTGCAGTTGGATTTTTTGCATCCCGAGTGGCGACTTCTTATACTAGTAGGCTGAGAAGTGATATTTTTAACCGAGTTTTGGATTACTCACAGACAGAGATTAAGAAATTCTCTATTCCCAGTCTCCTAACTCGTACCACCAATGACATTACTCAAGTTCAGATGTTGATTACCATGGGCTTGCAAGTGGTAACACGTGGTCCAATTATGGCTATCTGGGCTATTGGGAAGATTTTAGGCCATTCAGAATACTGGCTCTGGGCCGTTCTTGTGGCAGTGATTGTCAACGTCCTGATGACGACTGTTTTAATGACGCTGGCCTTTCCAAAACAATCCTTGATTCAGGGGCTGACAGATAAACTAAACAGTATCACTCGTGAGAGTTTAACAGGTATTCGTGTCGTTCGTGCCTACAATGCTGAAGAATACCAAAATGAAAAATTTGCAGCAGTAAATGATGAATTGACACGCTTGAATTTGTTTGTCAACCGTCTTATGGCTATTTTGAACCCTATCATGATGGGGATTTCAAGTGGTTTGAGTGTGGCGATTTACTGGATTGGGGCCTATGTGATTAACGACGCTGCTCCGATAGCGCGTCTGTCTCTCTTTAGTGACATGATTGTTTTCATGTCTTATGCCATGCAGGTTGTCATGGGATTCCTTCTCATGGGAGCACTCTTCATTGTTCTTCCCCGAACTATGGTCTCTGCCAAGCGGATTAATCAGGTTTTAGATTTGCATTCTTCTATCCAAAATCCTGCTCAAGTGCAGCAGGCTGATGAAAACCTCAAAGGTCAGGTTGAATTTAAGGATGTGACCTTCCGCTATGCGACAAATTCGGAGGCGGTTATTGAGCATGTTAGCTTTAGAGCAGAAGCTGGTCAAACAGTGGCCTTTATTGGGTCAACAGGTTCTGGTAAATCAACTCTGGTCAATCTGATTCCACGTTTCTACGACGTATCAGCAGGAGAGATTCTGGTAGATGGTGTCAATGTTCAAGACTATGACTTGAAAGATTTGCGCAACAAGGTTGGTTATATTCCTCAGAAAGCGGTTCTCTTTTCAGGTGATGTTAAGGGCAATTTGGACTTTGGACAGAGTCAAGAAACACCACTTAGTGAACAAGCTATGTGGCAAGCCTTAGAATTGGCCCAGTCTAAGAACTTTATCGAAGATAAGGAAGCGGGCTTAGCGTCAGAAGTGGCCCAAGGAGGAACCAACTTCTCAGGTGGTCAAAGACAGCGTCTGGCAATTGCGCGTGCCTTAGCTCGGAAGCCAGAAATCCTCATCTTTGATGACTCCTTCTCAGCCTTGGACTACAAGACAGACCGTGTCCTACGCCAAGAGTTAGCAGAGAAAACCAAGTCTATGAGCAAACTTATCGTTGCACAGCGTATTTCAACGATTATGGATGCAGATTTGATTTTGGTCTTGGATCAAGGAAAAGTCGTGGGACAAGGCACCCACAAGGAACTTCTAGCAAACAACGAAGTTTACCAAGAAATTGCCTATTCACAACTATCGAAGGAGGAATTGGAACATGGAAAATAAGAAAATGTATCTCTGGAAACAGAGTAAACCCTATCTTGCAGGCCTCCAGTTTGCCCTTCTGATAGCCTTTCTAGCAACAATCGTATCCAATATCATTACTGTATATGGTCCAACCCGCATCAAGGAAATGACTAATATTATTGCCAGTGGTCTGGAAACAAGTGTGGATGTCGCGGCGGTTGCAGCTATTGGTGGTTTTTTGGCCGTGATTTATGTGATTGGACTTCTATCAAATTATTTACAGGCATTTTTGTTTACAACAGCCATTCAACGTTTTTCAGAGCGTTTGAGAAGAGCCATTGCGGAGAAAATTAATCGCCTACCTTTGGGATATTTTGATGGACATTCTCAAGGAGATACCTTGTCTCGTGTGACCAATGACGTTGACACGGTAGCTCAGTCCCTCAATCAAAGTCTGGGAACGGTTCTTTCATCTAGTTTACTGGTTTTAGCAGTCTTGGTAACCATGTTTGGGATGAACTGGATTTTAGCCTTGGTGACGGTTGTTTCAACCCTTATTGGTTTTGTTTTTGTATCCGTCTTTATGGGCAAATCACAGGGCTTTTTTAGGAGTCAGCAACAAGATTTGGCAGCTGTCAATGGTTATGTGGAGGAAATGTACTCTGGCCATAATGTGGTGACCAGTTACAATGCCATCGAGAGTACGAAAGAAGAGTTTGCGAAATTAAACAATCGTCTGTATGATAGTATCTGGAAATCTCAGTTTATTTCAGGGATTATGATGCCGATTATGATGCTTATTGGGAACTTTAGCTATGCCTTGGTGATTATCGTTGGTGCAGCCTTGGCCTTAAATGGGCACATCAGTATTGGGATTATCGTTGCCTTTATGGCCTACGTTCGTATCTTTTCTCAGCCTCTTTCACAAATTGCCCAAGGGATTACTAGTCTTCAGCAGGCTAGTGCAGCCATGGGACGTGTCTTCGAATTCCTAGCTGAAGAGGAAATGGAAGACGAATCCCATAAAGAAAGACAATTGAGCGATATGAAAGGTCAAGTAGTCTTTGATCGAGTATCCTTTGGTTATACACCAGAGCGAACCATTATTCATGACTTTTCTGCGGCGGCTCATGCAGGTCAAAAGGTTGCCATTGTCGGACCGACTGGGGCTGGTAAGACAACTATTGTCAATCTTTTGATGAAGTTCTATGAGATTGATAAGGGAAGTATCCGTATCGATGGTGTGGATACCAAAGAGATGAAGCGTTCGGAAGTACACGATGCCTTTTCAATGGTCTTGCAGGACACATGGCTCTTTGAAGGTACTATTCGCGACAATCTTATCTATAACCAAGAGGGTATTAGTGATGAGCGTGTGATTGAAGCTAGCAAGGCTGTAGGGATTCACCACTTTATTATGACCCTACCAGATGGTTATGATACCGTCTTGGATGATACAGTGACCTTGTCTGTCGGGCAAAAACAACTCTTGACTATCGCTCGTGCTTTGCTGAAAGATGCACCGCTCTTGATTTTAGATGAGGCGACCTCTTCTGTTGATACTCGGACGGAAGAATTAATCCAGAAAGCCATGGACCGTTTGATGGAGGGAAGGACTTCCTTTGTCATCGCCCACCGCTTGTCTACTATCCGAAATGCTGATCTGATTCTTGTTATGAAAGATGGGGATATCATCGAGAAAGGAAATCATGATGAGCTGATGGCGCAAGCTGGTTTCTACGCTGACCTCTACAACAGTCAGTTTACAGAAGACGAAGCAGAAGAATAAACCCAAAGAAGGCTTGACGACCTTCTTTTTCTGCACTATACTAGAAGATAAGTGCTTCCCTATAAGCAAAATTTGAATAAACGATGAGAAAATATATGAAGAATTATCAAGAATGGTATGGCCACGTTGCTGGTAACATTGAAAATAAGCCCTTTCTTCTGAGATTATTGAGAGCTTTCAATCGGTTCATGACGGTAGTTATGCCTATGATTTATCTAACCATGTTAGCAACTACCTATCTCCAACAAGGACTTGGAAAACAAGTCTTGATCTATGTGTTTATCCCTGCGTCAGGTTTTGTGATTTTGTCTCTTCTCCGTAAGAAAATCAATGCTCCTAGGCCTTATGAAGTTTGGGAAATTGTACCGCTACTTGATAGAGATAGCCCTGGTCAGTCTATGCCCAGTCGTCATGTCTTTTCAGCAACCATTATCTCCATGGCTTGCTTGCATGCTAGTCTAACTATGGGGATGATTTGTTTGATATTATCAGCCTTCCTAGGTCTAGTGAGAGTCTTGGGTGGCGTTCATTATCCCAAGGATGTAGTGGTTGGCTATATGTGTGCTCTTGTGTGGGGTGTGCTTTTCTTTCTATTTTGACCTGTAAGTTAAGACGGTCCTACAACCACTTACGAGTCTAAAGTAACCACTTGCTTTTTTGCTCTTGTTTTCTTATTTTTCCTTTGATATAGTAGAGTCAGAAAGGAGATGGAATGAAGTTACGAATCGAAATTGACAGCAATTTAGAGGAAACTGAAATTATCATCAAGGCAGCGGCTTGGACAGATGAAATTGCGGATTTGCAGCGGCTCTTGCAAGAGTCCAAGTCTCCTCGGTTGATTTTTTACAAGGGGACGGGTGAATATTATCTGGATTTGTCGGAAATTCTCTTCTTTGAAACAGAGGGGAACAAGATTTATGCCCATACCCAGAAAGATGCCTACGAAGTTCGGCTCAAACTCTATGAGTTAGAGTCGATCCTGCCTCGCTATTTTAGTCGAGTATCCAAGTCAACTATCGCAAATATCCGTCAGGTTTTCTCGGTGGACAAGTCCTTTTCAGGAACGGGCACCATTTCCTTTTATCAGACCCATAAGGAGGTTCATGTCTCACGACATTACCAATCCCTCCTAAAAGAAAATCTAAGAAACATGAGGTAAGAAGATGAAAAAGAAAGCATTTGGTATTGTGTTGCTCATTTTGGCGGCTTTAATATTATTACAAGGGAATTTTGGAATCCCTTCATTCGGTGGGCAAATTTGGCCCTTGCTTGGTATTGCATTTTTTGCCTATCAATCAGTTGGAGCTTTGTTGCGTCGTCACTTAACTTCAGCCTCTTTTACAGCCCTAGTGGCCTTAATGATTGCTAACCACTTTTATGGCATTTTACCAATTCCCAATCAGTCATTGTTCTGGGCAAGTATTTTAATCGTAATGGGTGTCAGCGCACTCACTCATTCTAATAGAACTTGGAACGGGAAAAAATGGTGGTATGATGGTAAAAAGACCATTCTGACAGATAAGGAAGTCGCTTTTGGGACTGGGACTTTCTACAAGCAAGACCAAGAATTGGTAGACGACCAAGTAGAAGTTGGTTTTGGCAATGCCAAGATATATTATGACAATGCAGAAATTTTAGGAGATAGCGCAACCCTGAAAGTGGAAGTTGGTTTTGGCAATGCAGTTATCTATGTTCCCCAACATTGGCGAGTTGATTTAAAGGTAGAAACTTTCTGTGGTGTAGCCAAGGCAGATACTCCTCTAGCCCTAACCAGTAAAACTTTGATTATCCGTGGAGATGTGGCTTTTGGGAAGTTGGGGATTGTCTACGTTAAATAAAAAAATCTTCCAATTCCCTTGCAAAAATGAAGAAAGTGTGATAACATAGTACGGTATGTGGTGCTAGCACATCCGCTATATTAGATCTAATAGGAGGAAAACACAATGGCTAAAGTATGTTACTTTACAGGTCGTAAGACTGTATCAGGAAACAACCGTTCACACGCGATGAACCAAACAAAACGTGCCGTAAAACCAAACCTTCAAAAAGTTACTGTTCTTATCGATGGTAAACCTAAAAAAGTTTGGGCTTCAGCTCGTGCTTTGAAATCAGGTAAAGTTGAACGCGTTTAATAATAAAAGTAAGGAGACCTTAGGGTCTTTTTTCTTTTATTGTGGGTATAAAATCATTTGAAAAACGGAGTAAATATCCGCTGATACAGTATTCTGCTTTTACACTTGGGCTGAAATATGATAAAATAGAGTATCAACTAGTTGAGGTAAAAAGGATGACTGTAAAAATTAATACAAAAGATGGTCAAATCGAACTAACAGATGAAGTGATTGCAACCGTCGTAGGTGGAGCAGCAACTGAGATTTTTGGTGTGGTCGGTATGGCTAGTAAAAATGCCCTCAAAGATAATTTCCAAGCCCTTCTAGGTAAGGAAAATTATTCCAAAGGTGTCGTCGTAAAGGCGGCCGAAGATGGCAGTATTGCAGTTGATGTATATACCGTGTTGAGCTACGGAACAAAGATTAGCGAAGTGTCAAAAAACATTCAAGAGCGTGTTCGATTTAGTTTGGAAAACCAACTTGGAATTACCGCTCAGACTGTAAATGTCTACATTCAAAATATCAAAGTTGTAGGAGAATAACCGTGTCAAAAATTACTACTAGCTTATTTCAAGAAATGGTGCAGGCTGCATCAACTCGCTTGAATAAGCAAGCTGAATATGTCAATTCATTAAACGTCTTCCCAGTTCCAGATGGAGATACTGGTACAAACATGGGAATGACCATTGAAAATGGTGCTAAGGAAGTTGCCGACAAGCCAGCTTCTACAGTTGGAGAAGTAGCGAGCATTCTTGCCAAAGGTCTTTTGATGGGTGCGCGTGGGAACTCAGGAGTTATTACGTCTCAGCTTTTCCGCGGATTTTCACAAGCCATCAAGGATAAAGACGAGTTAACAGGTCAAGATTTGGCTCTTGCCTTCCAATCAGGTGTGGAAGTTGCCTATAAGGCAGTGATGAAACCAGTTGAAGGAACGATTTTGACAGTTTCGCGTGGTGCTGCTATCGGTGCCAAGAAAAAAGCTGAGCAAACAGATGATGCTGTTGAAGTAATGCGTGCAGCTTTAGAAGGTGCTAAAACAGCTCTAGCTAAAACGCCAGACATGCTTCCAGTATTGAAGGAAGTTGGCGTTGTGGACTCAGGTGGTCAAGGACTGGTCTTCATCTACGAAGGTTTCCTTTCAGCCCTTACTGGCGAATATATTGCATCTGAGGACTTTGTAGCAACTCCTGCCAACATGAGTGAAATGATCAATGCAGAGCATCATAAGTCTGTAGCTGGTCATGTAGCGACTGAGGACATCACATTTGGTTACTGTACTGAAATCATGGTAGCCCTTAAGCAAGGTCCAACCTATGCCAAAGATTTTGACTATGACGAGTTCCGTAACTACTTGAATGAACTTGGAGATTCTCTCCTCGTTGTTAACGATGATGAAATTGTCAAAGTCCATGTCCATACAGAAGATCCAGGACTTGTTATGCAAGAAGGTCTCAAATATGGTAGCTTGGTCAAGGTAAAAGTTGACAATATGCGTAACCAACACGAAGCGCAGGTTGAAAAAGAAGCTGCCCAAGTTAGCAAGCCTGCTGAAGAAAAAGAGTATGCTTTGATTGCTGTAGTGGCTGGTAAAGGTCTAGCAGATATCTTCCGTTCTCAAGGTGTAGATTATGTTATCGAAGGCGGTCAAACCATGAACCCTTCAACAGAAGACTTTATCAAGGCTGTTGAACAGGTCAATGCCCGTAACATTATCTTCCTGCCAAACAACAAAAATATCTTCATGGCAGCTCAATCTGCAGCAGAAGTTTTGGAACAACCAGCAGTAGTGGTAGAAGCTCGTACTCTTCCTCAAGGTTTGACAAGTCTTCTTGCCTTTGATCCAAGCAAGTCTATCGAAGAAAACCAAGAGCGTATGACTGCTGCTCTTAGCGATGTCGTTAGTGGAAGCGTCACAACAGCTGTGCGTGATACAACCATTGATGGCTTAGAAATCCATGAAAACGATAATCTTGGTATGGTGGATGGGAAAATCCTCGTGTCAAACCCTGATATGCACCAAACCTTGACTGAAACATTGAAACATATGTTGGATGAAGATAGTGAAATTGTAACCTTCTATGTCGGTGAAGACGGAAGTGAAGAACTTGCCAATGAAATCGCCCAAGAAATCGCAGAAGAATTCGAAGATGTTGAAGTCGAAATCCACCAAGGCCAACAACCAGTTTACCCATACCTATTTAGTGTGGAATAAGATTAATGAAGGACTGAGAAATCAGTTCTTTTTTCTTTTTGAATAATGGAATCGCTATCTTTTAAATAAAAACAAAAATAACATTCATAAATAAACGTTAAAATAGAAAATTCAGAAAATTTATTCTTTTCTCTTGAAAAATTTTGAAAAAATGGTATGATAGTAACAAGTTATTTTTAAGACAAGAGAAAGGGGAACAATGGAGAAAATCAGTTTAGAATCTCCTAAGACGGGGTCGGACCTAGTTTTGGAAACACTTCGTGATTTAGGAATTGATACCATCTTTGGTTATCCTGGTGGTGCTGTCTTGCCTTTTTATGATGCGATATATAATTTTAAAGGCATTCGCCACATTCTAGGACGCCATGAGCAAGGTTGTTTGCATGAAGCTGAAGGTTATGCCAAATCAACTGGAAAGTTGGGTGTTGCCGTCGTCACTAGTGGACCGGGAGCAACAAATGCCATTACAGGGATTGCAGATGCCATGAGCGATAGCGTTCCCCTTTTGGTCTTTACAGGTCAGGTGGCGCGAGCAGGGATTGGGAAGGATGCCTTTCAGGAGGCAGATATTGTGGGGATTACCATGCCAATCACTAAGTACAATTACCAAGTTCGTGAGACAGCTGATATTCCGCGTATCATTACGGAAGCTGTCCATATCGCGACTACAGGTCGACCAGGGCCAGTCGTCATTGACCTACCTAAAGACGTATCTGCTTTGGAAACAGACTTCATCTATTCACCAGAAGTCAATCTACCAAGCTATCAGCCAACTCTTGAGCCAAATGATATGCAAATCAAGAAAATCTTGAAGCAATTATCCAAGGCTAAAAAGCCAGTCTTGCTTGCTGGTGGTGGAATTAGTTATGCTGAAGCTGCTGCAGAATTAAATGAATTTGCAGAGCGTTATCAAGTTCCAGTGGTAACCAGCCTTTTGGGGCAAGGAACGATTGCAACGAGTCATCCACTCTTCCTTGGAATGGGAGGCATGCACGGGTCATTCGCGGCTAATATTGCCATGACAGAAGCTGATTTTATGATTAGTATTGGTTGCCGTTTCGATGACCGCTTGACGGGGAATCCTAAGACTTTCGCTAAGAATGCTAAAGTTGCACACATTGATATTGATCCAGCTGAGATTGGCAAGATTATCAGTGCGGATATTCCTGTAGTTGGAGATGCTAAGAAAGCCTTGCAAATGTTACTAGCAGAACCGACAGTTCATAACAATACTGAAAAATGGATTGAAAAAGTTACTAAAGATAAGAACCGCGTTCGTTCTTATGATAAGAAAGAGCGTGTGGTTCAGCCGCAAGCTGTTATTGAACGAATTGGTGAATTGACGAATGGAGATGCCATTGTGGTAACAGACGTTGGTCAACACCAAATGTGGACAGCCCAGTATTATCCCTACCAAAATGAACGTCAGTTAGTGACTTCAGGTGGTTTGGGAACGATGGGATTTGGAATTCCAGCAGCAATCGGGGCTAAAATTGCTAACCCAGATAAGGAAGTTGTCTTGTTTGTTGGGGATGGTGGTTTCCAAATGACTAACCAGGAATTGGCTATTTTGAACATTTACAAGGTGCCAATCAAGGTGGTTATGTTGAACAACCACTCACTTGGAATGGTTCGTCAATGGCAGGAATCCTTCTATGAAGGTAGAACATCAGAGTCAGTCTTCGATACCCTTCCAGATTTCCAATTGATGGCACAAGCTTACGGTATTAAAAACTATAAGTTTGACAATCCTGAGACCTTGGCTCAAGACCTTGAAGTCATCACTGAGGATGTTCCTATGCTAATCGAGGTAGATATTTCTCGTAAGGAACAGGTGTTACCAATGGTACCAGCTGGTAAGAGTAATCATGAGATGTTGGGGGTGAAGTTCCATGCGTAGAATGTTAACAGCAAAACTACAAAATCGATCAGGAGTCCTCAATCGCTTTACAGGTGTCCTATCTCGTCGTCAGGTTAATATCGAAAGCATCTCTGTTGGAGCGACAGAAGATCCGAATGTATCGCGTATCACCATTATTATTGATGTAGCTTCACATGATGAAGTGGAGCAAATCATTAAGCAACTCAATCGTCAGATTGATGTGATTCGCATTCGAGATATTACAGACAAGCCTCATTTGGAGCGCGAGGTGATTTTGGTTAAGATGTCAGCGCCAGCTGAGAAGCGAGCTGAGATTTTAGCGATTATTCAACCTTTCCGTGCAACAGTTGTAGACGTAGCACCAAGCTCGATTACCATTCAGATGACAGGAAATGCTGAAAAGAGTGAAGCTCTATTGAGAGTTATTCGACCATACGGTATTCGTAATATCGCTCGTACGGGTGCCACTGGATTTACCCGCGATTAATACTCTTTGAAAATCTCTTCAAATCACGTCAGCTTTGCCTTGCCGTACTCAAGTACAGCCTGCGCCTAGCTTCCTAATTTGCTCTTTGATTTTCATTGAGTAAAAAATAACTTAAATTTGTTAAACCAGCCTAAAAGGCAATAAATAATAGAAAAGAGAGAAA
>NZ_CAUQWY010000030.1:0-19954 GCF_963521865.1 uncultured Streptococcus sp. | reverse complement strand
TAACACAAAGCCCCTGCGATTGCAAGGGATTTGTTGCTGTTTTTTCGTTTTTTTAAAATGAAACTGTTTTCCTACTTTTTCTTTCTAAAATTAGGGATTTTCTTCTATATAAACTGACTCCTCTTGACCTCAAATTTACCTTCTGATTGGTCTACTAGAATGTCCGCCCTTGACTCAGTTTCTTTATAGTATTGTAGATATTGCTCCCGTCTCATCTGATGGCTAGCAAATATAAAGGATGCATCGCGATTTCTCACTGTCGTATCTCGAGCTAGACGCCACTTTAATTCGGTCTCCTCATCCGTATAGAAACAGATGGTTTTGTCAAAGAGTTCCTTGGGTAAAAAGCCTACAGACATCCCTTCGACAATCAGAACTGGTTTGGCTCCTGACAAGACCTCACTAGCCTTCCAAGGCTCTTCAATTGTCAAGACATCCATACCCGCCTGCAAGGCTAAGATATCTCTCCGCAAACTTGCCAATTCATGCGCCACTGGCAGACAGGCTGTCACCTTTTGATTAGGCGCGTCCTTTGGTACTACCAGATGGCGTCCTGAGGTGATATAAGGATCTGTCTCTAGCAAATTTACTGTAGTAGAATCTAAAGCTTGGTACAATTCCTGTGTAAAGATTGATTTACCCGAAGCCCCATGACCGTATATCCCCAGTGTCCTGACTTTTCCCTTTTCTATTTCCGAAACAAGCTGGTCTATTAAGTCTTTTCTCTTCATTCTCTCTTCACCTGTTCATAGCTTTCTTTTCCATCATTGAGTTTGTCCCAAATCACTACTTGCCCACTTTTGAGGGATTTTTGAACATCGATAATTCGTTGATTGGAAGAACCTCGAAATTGGAGCATGAGATTCCTCTTAGTTCGATCATATCGTCCATCGACAAGAATGTCAATCAGTGACAAGAGTTCCAGTTTATCTTGTGTCTCCAACATCATTTCTTCCCATGTATAGCCCGTCCAAGACCAGATATCTTTATCTGGTAATTCCTTCCGAATCCGCTTAACGAGTGGCAAGAGAATACCCGTATTAAGAAAGGGCTCCCCTCCCAGCAAGGTCAATCCTTGAACATAAGGTTGAGCAAGGTCTGCCATAATCTGTTCTTCTAACTCTTCTGTATAGAGAATGCCAGCATTGAAGGACCAAGTCGCTACATTATAACATCCCTCGCAGTGAAACATGCAGCCTGATACATAGAGGGAGTTCCGCACACCTTCTCCATCTACAAAGTTAAAGGCCTTGTAGTCAATGATACGCCCTTGACTGAGTTCCTCGCTTTTCCATTCTTGTGGTTTTGGATTATTCATTCGCTACCTCTATCCAATAACGCTCGACTCCATTACGAACATCCTCAAGGAGCCCACCATTTGCTAAAATGACTGCTCTGCTAGCAGGATTATTCACCCTACAGGTCACAAGAGTTTTCTTGATGTTCTTTTCCTTAGCAACTTGCAAGCCCTGACGGAGAGTTTCCTTAGCATAACCCTTGCCTCTTTCTGACGGACGAATGGAGTAGCCAATATGACCAGCATAATTCAGCAACCCCTCATTCAGTCTCAATCGCAGATTCAAAAAACCTAGAGCATGACCTACATTATCAAATGATACAAATTGAATAGAAGGAACACGATTTTCAGGCAAGTTTATTCCCATCTCTTTTTGCATATTTGTTTCCAACCATTCTTCATACACAAAGTTCTCTGTATCCCAGAATCCTCCATCATGGGCTGATTGGCTATTTTCAAACTCTGACATCATCTCTAAAACTGTTGCTTTATCTGCTAATCTTGGTCTGCGTAGTTCCATTTTCACCTCCCACTAAGAGAAAAGCGAGAGAAATCCCTCACTTTTTCTTATTCTTATTTAAAAATTGTTCTCTGAGGTTGAGCAAGCGTTCTTTTTTGCTCACTCCACCTTTCGAATGCTTTTCATGATAACGGGTCACTTGTGCACGCCCCTTATCATCTAATTGATATTTTCCCATTTCAGTTCTTTCTAATTTGTTACTTGATGACCAGCTATTTTAATCGTTGAGCCATTCATATGTTTGACACGCGCAGCGATTTCCTTGTGACGGCCGTTGACCATCGGTCTCGCTTGAGGATTGCCAAGATAGCCACAAGTTCGTTTCACCACATCTACTGTTTTAGGATCGCTATTCCCACAGTTGGGACAAGCAAATCCTCTCTCAGTTGGTTCAAAATCCCCTTCAAAGTCACACTTGTAGCAACGATCAATTGGAGTATTAGTCCCCAGATAACCCACACGATCATAAGCATAATCCCAGACAGCTTCCAAGGCCTTTGGATTTTGCTGAAGGACTGGATACTCACAATAATGGATGAAGCCACCTGACGCACCTGCTTCTGGATAGACTTTCTCAAAGTCTAATTTTTCAAACGGTGTTGGATTTTTACGAACATCGTAGTGGAAAGAGTTGGTGTAGTATTCCTTATCTGTGATATCAGGAATAGAGCCAAACTTGTCTGTATCTAGTCGGCAGAAACGATCTGTCAAACTTTCAGATGGTGTTGAGTAGATAGAGAAATGATAGCCATATTGGTCTGACCACTCTTCTACACGGCGTTTCATATCACGAATGATATCCAGCGTGAATTCCTTAGCATCTGAATTGCTTTCCCAACTATTTCCAAAGAAGACAGTAGCCACTTCATACAAACCGATATAGCCCAGCGAAACGGTTGCGCGACGATTCTTAAAGAGCTGGTCAACACTTTCTTCTTTACCTAGACGATGACCAAAAGCGCCGTACTGATAAAGAATAGGAGCATTTGCTGGTGTCGCTTCCTTGGTTCGTTCGACACGATAAACCAGAGCATCTTCCGCAATGTTCATTCGCTCGTTGAAGATTTCCCAGAACTTATTCATATCACCTTCAGACTCTAGAGCAATACGAGGTAAGTTAACCGTCACAACTCCTAGGTTCATGCGACCTGAATTGACTTCTACACCATTTTCATCCTTCCATCCTTGGAGGAACGAACGGCAACCCATAGGCACCTTGAAGGAGCCTGTCAAGTCAACAATCTTATCATAAGATAAAACATCTGGATACATTCGCTTGGTTGCACACTCAAGAGCCAACTGCTTGATGTCGTAGTTGGGAGTTCCTTCCTCTAAATTGAGTCCTCTTTTTAGCGTAAAGATGAGTTTTGGGAAGATAGCTGTACGATGTTCTGAACCAAGCCCATTGATACGAATGTTTAAAATTGCCTTTTGAATTTCACGCTCAAAACGATTGGTTCCCAGACCAAAACCTAGCGAAGTAAAAGGTGTTTGCCCATTTGAAGTGAAGAGAGTGTTGATTTCATACTCGAGAGATTGCATGGCATCATAGATGTCCTTTTGCGTTTTCTTCCAAGCGTAATCTTCCCGTTTTTCAGGTAAGACCCACTCTTCCGCATCCTTGAGGTGTTTTTTGTAATTCTTCTCTGCATAAGGCGCCAAAATCTCATCGATACGGTCAGCTGAACAACCTCCGTACTGGCTAGAAGCAACGTTGGCGATGATTTGGGAAATTTGAGCTGTTGCAGTCTGAATAGACTTGGGACTTTCTACCTCTGCATTTCCAATCTTAAAACCATTTTCCAACATACCCTTGAAATCAATCAAACAGCAGTTGGTCATAGGTGTATAGGGACTGTAGTCCAAATCGTGATAGTGGATATCCCCTTTTTGGTGGGCATTGGCTACGTGCTTAGGAAGCATTTGCAGTCCGATTGATTTCCCAACAATCCCTGCTGTCAAATCACGCTGGGTATTAAAGACATCGCTGTCTTTATTAGCATTTTCATTGACAACTGCCTGATCTTTATTGAGAAGCTTATGGATACTAAAGTTAATATCTGTCGCTTTTGAGCGTTCAAAATCCCTTTGTGTCCGATAAGTAATATACTCCTCAGCCAGCGCATATTCTTTGGCTTCAAGAAGTTCATGTTCTACGATATTTTGAATTTCGTAAATCTTAACCCCCTGTGGAAAGCGACTATGAATTTCTGTGACAATTCGCTCGGTCAGAGCATTGAGGCGCTTTTCAACCAAGGGTGTCACGTCCATAACCTTGTCTGCCGCCTTGTGGAGAGCCTTGTCAATCTTGTCCACATCAAATACAACACGTCTCCCATCTCGTTTCTCGACGAAGAGAGTTGGCAAAATTGTAATTTTTTCTTCTAGTGCAATCATATGCATGCTCTTTTCTAAAATGTTTTTTCTAAAAAGTATTATACCACTCTAAAAAGAAAAATCAATATCTTGTGTTAAAAATCATAAAATTTTTAAAAATACACAAGATATTGATTTGGTTATTTAATTTTATAGACTTTAAACTCTGAGTAATCAGTCTTTACTTGTTGGTAATTTTCTTTCAAAATTGTTTCTACTTCAGACCAGACTGGCACCTTGTCATTCACAAGAATCATCTTGGATTGATTTTCTTTTAAATCATTAATCAAACTAGTTTTATTTTCTTCTGTATTCGTGTAGAGAAGAGGTGATGAGAACATAGATCCAGCCAAACGCTGGCTTTCTTTATAAATCTGAACATGAGAATCCCAGATATAGATTTGGTCTCCCTCACTTGTCTCTTGTTTTATTCTATCCACTACTTGATGTTGTTCACTATATGAAGCTGGATGCAAGACAAAACGAGCTACAAAAGAAACTGCAATTAGATAAAACACTACTAGAATCGGTAAGTAGAGATTTCCCCTCATAAATTTTTTCCATAAAGTTGGAACATCCTCTCTTCTCCGACGCCGTGCTATCCTTCCCGAGTGTTCCCCACGAATACTGGTCATCAAAAGAAGGAGTAAAAATGGAAGGATTAGAATCAAACGCGAACCGTGAAGAGGTTCTTGAGAAAAAAGCAACAAGGCTAGTACAAATAAGAAAACAAAGCTAGCCGGTACTGAGATGACATATAATCTAGATGCTTTAGATTGGAACAAACCGAGAAAAATAAGAATGAAAGCTCCTAATCCAAAGGTTAATAGACCATAGAATAAAGTATTTTCTACTAACTGGGGATTAGTAAAAGTAATCATAGAGGTAAATGGATACAAAAATCTACTTAAAGCCTCTCCAAAACCTCCTGAAATGATGACATAGTAGCCTAAAGGATAAAATAGGAGAGAAAAACCAAGTGCTGTCGCAAAAAATTGATAAATTCCATGTATAAAGCGTCCATGTCCAATATTAAAGACCAATAAACCAATCGTTACTACTGCAATAAAGAGAAGACTTGTAAGAGGCTCTATGAAAAATGATAGGGCCAAGAAAATCCCCAAACGTAAAAATCCTTTATCGTGATTAGGATTTGCCAGATAGCCTGCTACTAAAGAAAAGCCTGCAAATAAGAATGGGAGAGCTACAATCGTAGCATAGCCTCCTCCAAAACCAAGACCAGATACCAAAAGATAAAATATCGTTAGGAGTTGCTTAGCTTGATCCCTTTGTCCTGTCAGATAGTTAGTTGCAGAAAAGAGGAAATACCCCCCTCCTAAGAGGGCTAGCCATTCTACCAAGGCAAAAAGAATGCCTCCTTGGGTAATATAAAGTAGTAAATAATAAAGAAGACCTTGGCTAGAATAATAACTACTGTATAGCTGTCCTCCCTGATGCAAAGCCCACCCTATATACAAATCCTGAGCCTGAGAAGGACTTACCATATCTAAAAGTAAAGGAAGCACCACAGAAAAAACCGTCGCAATCGTACTTCCGATGATGAGTCTGAAAAACGGGAAAGCTAGGCGCTCTTCTTTTTCCAGGTTCGATTCAAGGTTCCTATCCAGTCTATTTTCTATTCCATCACTCTGTATCGTTTCGGATACTTCTTCTATTCTGCCATATACAGCCATGTCGTTTCTCCTATTCAATTTATCTGTCTTAGTATATCAAAAAGACCTAGAATTGTCAGCTTGCGATGGCTGTTTGAGCGATTTTTTGCATAGTTTCACAAAGGTTTCAATTTCTCGAAATCGGTGTAAATGTGTCTGTTTAAATGTCGTGATATAGTTCAATTCTTTCTGAGTTAGCATCTTTCCTCCTACATCTTCTTATTCGTAAAAGGCAAGAAAAATAGGACTGACTTGGGTCCTCAGTCCTAGATTTCTTATAAGATTGGGGCAAATAACTGGGCAATTTCCTTAATCAATTTTTGATACCAGCTATTTTTTATCGTATGAGCAAAAATTTCTTGCGATACTGAAAAAATCTCCTCAAAATCTTTTTGAATCTCTGTGATTGATGCCGTTTTATATAGCAAAACTGCATTTTCATAGTGGTGAAGCAAACTTCTGTAATCTAAGTTAATGGTTCCAACTGCAGCAAAGTCCTTATCTACTAAGATTTGTTTACTGTGAATGAAACCTGGACTATACTCAAAAATTCTTACTCCTGCCGATAACAAATCCGAATAAGCCCCTCTTGTAATAAGTTGGATTAATTTTTTATCTGGAATGAAAGGTGTTACAATGCGGATATCAACACCCCTCATGGCCGCGTTTTTAATACTCTCTGTTAAGTCATAGTCAATAATCAAATAAGGAGTTGTAATATAGACTGAATCAGTGGCTTGATTGATCAAGCTTTGATAGACTTTTTTCCCTACCTGAGTACGGAAGATGGGCTTGGGTCCACTACCGTAAGGAATGCAGAGACCTTGGCTAGAACGAGGTTGATTTTCCAAGTGATACTGGTCAAAATCGCTGATTTCCCCACGATTGATATACCAGGTCATCAAAAAGAGACGAGTTAGAGCCTTGACACCAGGACCATCTAAGCAAATCCCACTGTCCTTCCAGTAGCCAAAGCGTTCTACATGATTGATGTACTCATCGGCTAAGTTAATCCCTCCTGTATAGGCTACCTGACCATCTATGACAAGAATTTTACGATGGTCCCGATTGTTGTAAGCCACCGTCAAACGAGGAATCACCTTGTTAAACTTATGGGCTTCAATTCCTCGACTACGAAGCTGAACAGTATAGTCGCCAGGTAAAGTCGCCATACAGCCGATATCATCATAGAGCATCTTGACCTCTACACCCTGAGCTGCCTTTTGCTCTAGTATATCTAGTATGCTATTCCACATCAGACCTTCTTCGACAATATAATACTCGAGAAAGATAAATTTCTCAGCTTTCTTGAGGTCTTCCAACATATGTTGCCACATTCTTTCACCAGAAGAAAAGAATTGTGAGTCTGTTCGATCATAGACATCGGCATTGCGATCCATACTCAACAAAGATTTGATAACTCCGTAAGCCGCTTTATCATCTTCCTTCAATTTCTGGCGGAGTGCTTTACTGTTATCCTCCCGAAAATGCATGGAACCAAGTCTGTTCAACTGCTTGATTTCTTTTTTAGACAATCGCCTTTCACCAAACATTAGATAGAGCAAAGGACCAATGACAGGAACAAAAGTCACCACTAGCCACATTACCTTGCTTTCAGGCGCCATGGAACGATTAACAATAGCGACAATGGTCGCCATACTCATAATGATTAAGAGAATCACCCAAAGAATAGGGGCCATGCGCCCTAAATAAAGAAAGAGACCAAAGACAAGAGAAAGTTCAAGTAGCATAATCAAAAGACTAAAGCCATACTTGGACATCAATAATTGAAATTTCCTATATTTCATATCCCCTCCTTGATATTTTGAATGCTAAAAACAGGTAATTGATACTAGTATAACGCAGGTATTCGATAGAAGGCAAGTATTTATCATCATTTTCTAAGTAAAAGTAAAAGAGACCGACAAATCCAGTCTCCTTCTAGTCTATTTTGATAAAACGATACGATCTGAAGCGTCTCTATCCATATCGTCGATAATCATCTGATTGCCATTGATTGTATAAATCTTAGCATCATCACCAACAATCATGCGTTGATTGGCTGCATCGAAACTGACCTGCTTGATTTCTTGATCTCCGTCAGTTTCTACCTGTGTCCAGGTACCAGTTGTTCCAGTTACCACTAAAGTGATTCGGTCTCCTTCATCCTGACCAGTATAAGTTCCATCAATATTGGTTGGTTGGGCTGTAACTGTATTTTGTGAAGAACTTGTTGCTGCCTGGTTGCTATTTTCTGTAGACGATGAAACAGCAGGTTGTGATTGCTGAGTTTGTTGAGTTTGCGATTGAGCTACTGGTTGTTGAACTTGTTGAGTTCTCTGTGAACAAGCTACTAAAAGACTAAGACTTGCTAGAGAAGCAAGAGAAAGTGTGAATGTTTTTAATTTCATGATGAATTTCCTTTCTTCTACCAATTTATAGAAAAATTTCCTTCTAATTAGTAGTCCTCCTAGTATAACAAGTTCAAAAAATGTGGTCAATTTATCTGCTCACGGTCCAGCAGGTAGCCCCGTACTTCTGAGATAAAATAGAGAGACCCTGTAACGAACAGCAAGTCCTTGGTATCGACTTTTTCTTCAAAACTGCTAATAAATTCTCGGTAAGAGGGAATTACATGGTAACCTGTTACATCTGTCTCGTCTAGAGAACCTCGATAGTCAAAACCAGTCACCTTGAGTTCCACCTGAGGTAAATTCTCAGTCAGATAGCCCAGCATCCCTTGATAATCCTTCCGTTTCAAGGCTCCAAATAGGATTTGAGGACGATAACCTTCCTGCTCTTTTTCTTTGATAAATTCAACCAAGCGAGTCAAGGCAGGGAGATTATGTGCACCATCCAAGTAAATCTGAGGACGAATACGCTCCAAACGGCCAGCCCAATGGGTCTTCTCCAAAGCCTGTCTTACAGCCTGCTCATCAACAACTTCCTTTTCTTCCCTCATAAAGAGAAGAAAAGTTTGCAACGCCAAAGTTGCATTTTCCTGCTGATAAGCTCCTTCTAAACCTATTTTCAACTGCGAAATATTTAGTAAAGAACTTGAAAAATCACCATTCAGCATTGAAAAATCCTGACCTGCCTGATAAAGGTCAACAGCTAAAGATTCGGCTTTTTCCTGACAGACAAGCCTAGCTTCTGAAGACAATTTCGCAACCACTGCCTTCTTACCAGCCTTGAAAATACCAGCTTTCTGCTCTGCGATTGCTGCTATACTGTCACCCAGAGTCTCCTGATGGTCAAGTCCAATGGAGGTGATGACAGCAATCTCTCCAATTACCACATTGGTCGTGTCAAGTAAACCACCAATTCCCACTTCCAGTAGAACCAAATCAACCTCTTGCTCTCTAAAATAGAGGAAAGCAATCAAGGTCAGCAATTCAAAAAAGGACAACTGGTCATGAGTTTGCAGAAGGGTCTTTTCCATCTCCTTGACCTGATTAGCCAAACGGATGAAGTCTGCATCATCTATTGGTTGCCCGTTAATACAGATTCGATCATTGATAGAGACGATATGAGGGGAGGTAAAAGTCGCAACTTTTTTGCCATGCCCCATAAATAACTCCCTCATGAAAGCAATGGTAGAACCTTTTCCATTAGTTCCTGTTACGTGGATAATAGGATAAGACTTCTTGGGATTCCCCAACAAATCCACCGCTTCTTGCATTCGGCCCAAACCTGATCGAAAATTCAAACCAATCCGACTATGGAGCCATTCTTCTACTTCAAACATATACATCTCCTTGACAAAAGTCCAATCAATTACCACATCAAAGCATGATGACTAATAAAAACAAGGTCAGGATTTTCGTCCCGACCTCTTACCTGATTAGCTAATAACTAGCTACTATGAATGTTAACGTGGGCTAAAAACATCCACTGGATGTTCCAACTCTTCCCAATTTCTAGGAGTTGGGCTGATACAGTCTCCCAGACTGTATCACTCCTCCATAAAACTATTAAAGACTTCTTCAATCATGTTCCATTCGTCTTCTGAGTCTTCTGGGATTGGTTGCAATTCGCCTTCTGTTCCATCTTCGTTTTCGATGAATGAGTAAGCTTGGATTTCAACTTGTCCGTCTTCGTCTTCTTCTGCGTTAACTGGTACTAGAAGAACATAGTTTTTACCAAATTCTTCTTTTCCGTCAATGGTCAAAAGGATTTCAAACAAGGTTTCATTTCCTTGCTCATCTACTAGTGTGATTAATTCACGTTCTTCGTGGTCGTGGTTATGATCGTGTGACATAGCCTCTCCTTTATATTAAAATTTTCTATCTAAATAATTTTGTAAAATCAGCTGAGCTGCTAACTTATCAATGACTTTCTTTCGTTTATTGCGACTGATATCTGCTTGTTCAATCAACATGCGTTCCGCAGCAACTGTTGTCAAGCGTTCATCCTGATAGTCTACTGGTAAACCAAAAAGCTCTTCTAGCTTTGCTCCGTATGCCTGACTAGCTTCCACGCGCGGTCCGCTTGTATTGTTCATGTTTTTAGGTAAGCCCACTACAAATCGTTCCACCTTGTAAGTATCAACCAACTCCTTAACGCGGTCAAAACCAAATTGGCCTTGCTCCTCATTGATTTGGATGATTTCAAGCCCTTGAGCTGTAAAACCGAGCGGATCACTGATGGCCACCCCTACCGTTTTTGAACCGACGTCCAATCCCATAATTCTCATAGGTTACAGATCGACTCCTTGTCCTTTGAGGTAGTAGCGGACCAATTCCTCAACGATTTCATCACGCTCATACTTACGGATTTGATTTCGTGCATTATTATAACGAGGAACGTAGGCAGGGTCTCCACTCAATACGTAGCCTACGATTTGGTTAATTGGGTTGTAGCCCTTATCGTTCAACGAAGCATAGACATCAGTCAAAGTTTCGCTAATTTCTTTTTTATTGGAATCGTCCAATTTAAAACGTACTGTTTCTTCAGTAAATCCCATTCTAACACCCTCTTTCCTTAGAATAGTACCATTATAGCATAATTCCTTACGTTCTACAATTCAGGCAGTCTATTTATTTGGATTTTCTATTGTTCTGTCGCGCCATTTGCCAATCTGTCTGAAATATATTTGCTTGGTTCATTCTTCAAGAGATTTTCTAAACCAATGTTCTTCAAATATTCTAACTGAGAAGCCTTCTTGACATCCAGAACTTGAAAATCAAAACTAGTCGTTGTTTGAAGTTCTGTTTCATTCAATAGTTTGGTTTCAAGCTTAAATCCTGCTAATTTACGAGCTTCTATGATGGCCTCATCCTTCTCCTCTGCCTCCAGAAGAGCTTTTTGAGTTTCTTCCACTCCATGTTGGTCAATATAAGTCTTCAACTCATCTGATACTGGACGTTTTTGTTGGATAGTTAGACTCAAAAAAGTCTTGTCTTTGTAAGTAATTGTTTGTGTCTGCTGGCTACCATCATCTGACTTTGGCAAGACCAAAGTCTTGGTCACAACTGTATTCTTCTCTGCATTCTCGATAACTGGCAACGCTGACTGCAGCGTGTCCTTTTCTGTTTTTGTAGCTGTTCCAGTTTCTTTTTTCTGTCCGCAACCAACCAGGACAAAAAGGAAAGCTAGACTAACAAGAACTATTTTTTTCATTTCTTTCTTCTTTCTTTTTGAAATTAAAATAGAATAAGACTGGGAATTGCTCCCAGCCTTGATGTTTATAGAGCTGCACGCAAACGTGCTTCTGCATTTTCTACATTACGGACAGAGCGTGGTAGGAAGGCACGAATATCGTCTTCCTTATAGCCAACTTGCAGGCGTTTTTCATCTACAAGGATTGGGCTCTTTAAAATTCTCGGCGTTTCCATAATCAGATTGAGGACTTCATTGACGCTCAAATCTTCAATATCTACTCCAAGGGCTTTGGCATAGCGATTTTTAGACGAAACGATGCTGGCTATTCCATTATCTGTTTTGGTTAGAATATCCAGTAATTCTTCTCTCGTAATTCCTTCTTTACCAAGGTTTTGTTCTTTATAACTTAACTGGTGGGCATTGAGCCAGGTTTTTGCTTTTTTACAGCTAGTACAACTTGAGACTGTATAAATTTTAATCATGTACCTACCCCTTTCGCTACATGTTACTATCAGTTTAGTCTATTATACCATAAAAAACATCCGACTTGCGACCTATTTTTAAATTTTTTTGACTTTTTTCGTCATTTTCGTACTTTTTTCTTGACAAATAACTAAATGACTATCAACTCTTTTGGAGCTAGGGTCAATAATTCACAACCTGTCTCTGTAATCAGGATATCATCCTCGATACGAACGCCATATTTGCCTTCGATATAGATACCTGGCTCATCTGTCAATGCCATACCTGCCTTAATAGTTTCTGTAGAAGTCTGGCTAAAGTATGGTTCCTCATGGATATCCAGTCCAATACCGTGTCCAATACCGTGGGTAAAGTAGTCGCCATAGCCTGCCTCGATGATAATATCACGAGGGATTTTGTCAAAGTCACGGAAGCCTAAGCCAGCCTTGGCTTGATCGATCAAGGCTTGATTGGCTTTGAGAACCGTATTGTAAATCTCTGCCTGCTCGTCGCTAACATGCCCCAAGTAGATAGTTCGTGTCATATCGCTGACATAGTGGTCGTAAAGACATCCGAAATCCATGGTAATAGCTTCTCCTAGCTTAACTGGTTTGTGCATAGGATGGGCATGGGGTTTAGAAGAATTGATACCGCTAGCTAGAATGGTGTCAAAAGACAAGCCGGATGCTCCCAACTCACGCATGCGGAAGTCAAGGAAGTTAGCAATTTCAATCTCAGTCTTTCCTTGCTTAATAAAGTCAAGCGCGTCGCGGAAAGCTTGGTCTGAGATAGAACAAGCCTTGCGAATCGCTGCAATCTCTGCCTCATCCTTAATCATTCGAAGGTCTTCAACAAACTGTGTCTGTGGAACTAGTTCCAAACCTTCAAAGACCGTTTGCATACGGTGATAATAAGACACTGAAATCTCATCTTCAAAACCGATTCGAGACAAGCCCATGTCCTTAACAATTCCTGCAATGACAGCCAATTCATCACGGTCAGCCACAATCTCAAAACCACTGGTTTCTTGCTTGGCTGCAATGATATAGCGAGAGTCTGTCACCAAGACCTGACGGTCACGACTGATAAAGACTGTTCCGTTTGAGCCCCAAAAACCAGTCAAATAATAGACGTTTTTAAGATTATTGATGATGATGCCATCTAGTTCTTTTTCTTGCATTTTATCTAGAAATGCTTGTACGCGTTTATTCATGATGTAACTTTCCTTTCAAATAATGTCCTGTGTAGCTTGCTTCGTTGGCCGCTACTTCTTCTGGAGTTCCTGTTGCGATGATGGTCCCACCACCGACACCGCCCTCAGGTCCCAAGTCGATGATATGGTCTGCTGTCTTGATAACGTCTAGATTGTGCTCAATAACAAGGACTGTATTGCCATCGTCAACAAAGCGAGCTAAAACCTTGAGCAAGCGAGCGATATCCTCAGTATGAAGACCTGTCGTCGGCTCATCCAGAATGTAGAAAGATTTTCCTGTCGATCGTTTGTGAAGTTCACTAGCCAGCTTCATACGCTGGGCTTCTCCCCCAGAAAGGGTGGTAGCTGGTTGCCCTAGCGTTACATATCCCAGTCCCACATCCTTGATAGTCTGAAGTTTACGTTGAATTTTCGGAATATGTTGAAAGAACTCCACCGCATCGTTGACAGTCATATCCAAGACCTGCGAGATATTCTTTTCCTTGTAGTGGACTTCTAGGGTTTCACTGTTATAGCGGGTTCCATGGCAGACTTCACAAGCCACATAAACATCTGGCAAGAAGTGCATCTCAATCTTGATAATCCCATCACCCGAGCAGGCTTCACAGCGACCTCCCTTGACGTTAAAACTGAATCGACCCTTCTTGTAGCCTCGAATCTTGGCTTCGTTTGTCTGGGCAAAGAGGTCACGTATATCGTCAAAAACTCCCGTATAGGTAGCAGGGTTAGACCTTGGCGTTCGTCCGATAGGACTCTGGTCAATATCAATCAAACGATCAACATGCTCAATCCCTGTAATCGTTTTAAACTTACCTGGTTTGTCTGAATTGCGGTTGAGCTTCTGGGCAATAGCTTTTTTGAGAATGCTATTGATTAGGGTCGATTTCCCTGAACCTGATACCCCTGTCACTGCGATAAATTTTCCTAGTGGAAAGCGAGCTGTGACATTTTGCAAGTTATTCTCACGCGCTCCTGTCACTTCAATAAAACGACCATTTCCGGCACGGCGCTCTGTTGGCACTGGAATAGCACGTTTGCCTGACAAGTACTGACCTGTGATAGACTTGCTGTTGCGAGCCACCTGTTTGGGCGTACCTGCAGCAACAATCTCCCCACCAAAAACACCGGCACCAGGACCAACGTCAATCAGATAATCCGCCTCGCGCATGGTATCTTCGTCGTGTTCCACCACGATAAGAGTATTACCCAAGTCGCGCATCTTTTTCAGACTAGCAATCAGACGGTCATTGTCCCTCTGGTGAAGACCGATTGACGGCTCATCTAGGATATAGAGCACACCTGATAGATTAGAACCAATCTGGGTCGCCAAGCGAATACGCTGGCTTTCCCCACCTGAAAGGGTTCCTGCCGAACGAGACAGGGTCAGATAGTTAAGACCTACGTTATTAAGGAAGGTCAAACGGTCCTTGATTTCCTTGAGAATGGGACGAGCGATGATGGCTTCATTTTCAGACAAGGTTAGCTGGCTCACCAATTCCAAGTGGTCAGCGATAGACAGGTCTGAGATTTCTCCGATATGCGGCCCTTGCTCGCCACCCACACGGACAGACAAGGCCTGGTCATTGAGACGATATCCGTGACAGGTTCCGCAGGTCAGCTCATTCATGTAAAGACGCATCTGGGTGCGAGTGTAATCGCTGTTTGTCTCGTGATAGCGACGCTTGATATTATTGACAACTCCCTCAAAAGGAATGTCAATATCGCGCACGCCACCAAATTCATTCTCATAGTGGAAATGGAATTCCTTACCATCTGACCCATAGAGAATCAAGTTCTTATCCTCTTCTGACAAGTCCTCAAAAGGCTTATCCATATCCACTCCAAAGGCTGTCATAGCCTGCTCTAGCATGTTTGGATAGTAGTTGGATGAGATAGGATTCCAAGGAGCCAAGGCTCCCTCACGCAAGGTTTTGCTGGCATCTGGCACTACCAAATCAGTATCCACCTCCAGCTTGATGCCCAAGCCGTCACATTCACTACAAGAACCAAAAGGAGCATTGAATGAGAAGAGACGTGGCTCTAACTCTGGAACAGTAAAGCCACAAACTGGACAGGCATAATGCTCAGAGAACAACAACTCAGAGTCGTCCATAGTGTCGATAATGACATAACCTTCTGCAATACGAAGGGCAGCCTCAATGGAATCAAAGAGACGACTACGAATACCCTCCTTGATGACAATACGGTCAACCACGACATCAATATTGTGTTGCTTGCTCTTAGACAACTCTGACACTTCGGTCACATCATAGACTTCCCCATCCACACGGACACGGACATACCCATCTTTCTGAACCTTCTCGATAACACTCTTATGTTGGCCTTTTTTCTTGCGGATGACCGGAGCTAAGATTTGCAGGCGCTGGCGTTCCGGCAATTCTAAAACCTTATCCACGATTTGCTCCACAGAAGAAGCCTTGATAGCCCCATGCCCGTTGATACAGTAAGGCGTCCCCACACGCGCGTAGAGGAGACGCAGATAGTCATTGATTTCAGTCGTGGTCCCCACCGTCGAGCGAGGGTTTTTGCTAGTCGTTTTCTGATCGATGGAAATAGCTGGGCTGAGGCCATCAATGGCATCTACATCAGGCTTCTCCATATTTCCCAAAAACTGGCGAGCGTAGGCTGACAAACTCTCCACATAGCGACGTTGACCCTCCGCATAGAGGGTATCAAAGGCCAGACTGGATTTCCCTGAACCTGACAAACCAGTCACGACAACCAACTTGTCTCGTGGGATCTCCACATCAATATTTTTTAAATTATGGGCACGCGCCCCATGAATAACAATTTTATCTTGCATCTTTGTTCTTTCTAGTCCATTATTGCTTACCATTATACCAAAAAAAGTGAGATTCTATTACCCAAAAGGCCGAATTTGTAGTATAATAGTACGGTGTGAAAAAATCTGAAAAATGAGAAAGGATAAGGGATATGAAACAAGTTTTTCTCTCTACAACAACTGAATTTAAAGAGATCGATACGCTTGAACCGGGTACTTGGATCAATCTCGTCAATCCGACTCAAAATGAATCACTCGAAATCGCCAACGCCTTCGATATTGATATTGCTGACCTTCGTGCACCGCTCGATGCGGAAGAAATGTCTCGTATTACCATTGAAGACGAGTATACCCTGATTATCGTTGACGTGCCAGTCACAGAGGAAAGAAATAACCGCACCTACTACGTAACCATCCCGCTTGGTATTATCATCACCGAGGAAACCATTATCACTACGTGTTTGGAACCATTACCAGTCCTCGATGTCTTTATCAACCGTCGTTTGCGTAATTTCTACACCTTCATGCGTTCACGTTTTATCTTTCAGATTCTTTATCGCAATGCAGAGCTTTACCTAACAGCCCTTCGTTCGATTGACCGTAAGAGTGAACAAATCGAAAGTCAACTGCATCAATCAACTCGTAATGAAGAATTGATTGAGCTCATGGAATTGGAAAAAACCATCGTCTATTTCAAGGCCTCCCTCAAAACAAATGAGCGTGTGATTAAGAAATTGACCAGCTCAACCAGCAATATCAAGAAATACCTTGAGGACGAAGACCTGCTTGAAGATACCCTGATTGAAACCCAACAGGCCATCGAGATGGCAGACATTTATGGAAACGTCTTGCATTCTATGACAGAGACCTTTGCCTCTATCATTTCCAACAACCAGAACAACATCATGAAAACCTTGGCCCTTGTGACCATCGTCATGTCCATCCCAACCATGGTCTTTTCTGCCTACGGGATGAACTTTAAGGATAATGAAATCCCCCTAAACGGCGAGCCAAATGCCTTCTGGTTAATCGTCTTTATCGCCTTTGCTATGAGTGTCTCGCTCACTCTCTATCTCATCCATAAAAAATGGTTCTAAGAGGAGTTCCTATGTCTCAGATTGATTTACAAAAATTAACAAAGAAAAACCAAGAGTTTATCCATATCGCTACCCAACAATTCATCAAAGATGGGAAAACAGACGCTGAAATCAAGGCTATTTTTGAGGAAGTCATTCCCAAAATCCTTGAAGAGCAAGCCAAGGGTACGACTGCTCGTTCCCTCTATGGCGCACCGACCCATTGGGCTCATAGTTTCACTGTCAAGGAACAATATGAAAAAGAGCATCCAAAAGAAAATGATGATCCAAAACTCATGATTATGGACTCAGCCCTTTTCATCACTAGCCTCTTTGCTCTCGTCAGCGCCCTCACAACCTTCTTTGCGGCAGATCAAGCTTTCGGCTATGGATTGATTACCCTCCTGTTAGTTGGACTGGTTGGTGGATTTGCCTTCTACTTGATGTACTACTTTGTTTACCAATACTATGGACCAGATATGGACCGCAGTCAACGTCCACCTTTCTGGAAATCTGTACTGGTTATCCTAGCTTCTATGTTCCTTTGGTTGCTTGTCTTCTTTGCAACAAGCTTCCTACCAGCTAGCCTTAACCCCGTACTTGCTCCATTGCCACTAGCTATTATCGGAGCAGCCCTCCTAGCCCTTCGCTTCTATCTCAAGAAACGCTTGAACATCCGAAGCGCAAGTGCAGGACCAACACGTTATTGAGAGAACGATAAAAGCAACTGCAGATGCGGTTGCTTTTTATTGCTTTCTCGATATACAGTAGAACTTCTGACTCTAATCCCTATAGTTTTCTCTTATCTTTTGTGATAAAATAGGCTCATACTCAATGAAAATCAAAGAGTAAACTAGGAAGCTAGCCGAAGGCTGTACTTGAGTACGGTAAGGCGAAGCTGACGCGGTTTGAAGAAATTTTCGAAGAGTATCAATCAATTTCTAGGAGGAAGAAATATGGTTTCTACTATTGGTGTTGTTAGTTTATCTAGTGGCATTATCGGAGAGGACTTTGTCAAACACGAAGTGGACTTGGGTGTTCAACGTCTCAAGAACCTGGGACTCAATCCTACCTTTTTGCCTCATTCGCTAAAAGGATTAGACTTTATCAAGGACCATCCTGAAGCTCGTGCAGAGGATTTGATTCATGCCTTTTCTGATGATAACATTGACATGATCCTATGCGCCATCGGTGGAGACGATACCTATCGCTTACTACCTTATCTTTTTGAAAATGACCGACTACAAAATGTTATCAAACAAAAGATTTTTCTTGGCTTCTCAGATACAACCATGAACCATCTCATGTTGCATAAACTAGGAATCAAGACTTTTTATGGTCAATCCTTCTTAGCAGACATTTGTGAATTGGACAAGGAGATGTTGCCCTATAGCTTTCACTACTTTAAAGAATTAATTGAGACGGAAAGAATCTCAGAAATTCGCCCTAGCAATGTTTGGTATGAGGAACGAACTGATTTTAGTCCCAAGGCTCTGGGAACACCTCGTATCAGTCATGCAAATACCGGTTTTGAATTATTGCAAGGAACTGCCCAGTTCGAGGGAAAAATCCTCGGTGGTTGCCTCGAATCCCTCTACGATATCTTTGACAACTCTCGATACACAGATAGCGCGGAGCTCTGCCAAAAATACAAACTTTTCCCTGACTTGTCAGACTGGGAAGGAAAGATCCTCTTGCTCGAAACAAGTGAAGAAAAGCCTGAGCCGGAAGACTTCAAAAAGATGTTGCGAACTTTAAAGGACACTGGCATATTCGCGGTCATCAATGGACTCTTGGTCGGAAAACCTATGGATGAAACTTTCTATGACGACTATAAAGAGGCACTATTGGATATCATTGATAGCAATATCCCGATTGTCTATAATTTGAATGTCGGCCACGCAACTCCAAGAGCAATTGTCCCCTTCGGAGTTCACGCCTATGTAGATGCAAAGGAGCAAATCATTCGCTTTGACTATAACAAAAAATAAATAGTTTCTCTATTTTTGTGCTTTTGTATTCGTTTTCGTTACAATTTGTATCTGAATTTATTGCATTTCGCTAATTTCTATGATATCCTTTTGAAGGAGGTGTATATGACAAAACAAAAAATTAATCGAATCGTAGGTTCTATTGGTGCCTTTATTGGAATTATAGTATTTATTGCCTACATACCTCAAATTATCGCTAATTTACAGGGAAATAAAGCTCAACCATTTCAACCTTTATCAGCTGCTATATCTTGCTTAATCTGGGTTATTTATGGATGGACAAAGGAACCTAAGAAGGATTGGATACTAATCATTCCAAATTCAGCTGGTGTTATTTTAGGTGGAATCACTTTTTTGACTTCACTCTAACAAATCTAATAGTATATATAAAAAGCTGGGAAAAATTTCTCAGCTTTTTTCTATATTCTCAGATATGCTAGTTACCTGTACACACTAATTCCTGCTTTTCCATTCACAATCATTCTCGTGGTCATCAACTAGCCCTGCAGCCTGTAGAAAAGACAAGACAGCGACTGGTCCTGTGAACTTGAAGCCTCGTTTTTTGAGATCTTTGGCTAATTTCTCAGACAAAGGTGTTTTAGCTGGGGCTTGGCGGTAATCGGGAACATCGTTAACAATCGTTTTCCCCTCAACAAAAGACCAAAGATAGGCATCAAAAGAGCCATGGTCTTCCTGTAGTCGTAGAAAGGCTTGGGCGTTAGCGCGTGTAGCAAAAATCTTGGCTCTATTTCGGATGATGGCTGGATTATCCAGCAAGTCTTCCAATTCAGTATCGGTCATTTCTGCGACCGCTTGAATTTGATAGCCATAAAATGCTTCTCGGAAAGCTTGACGTTTGTTGAGCACCGTTTCCCAAGACAGACCATGTTGAGGCGGTAAGTTTGCTAGTCAAGGAGTAAAACGACGAAGATTAGCATT
>NZ_CAUQWY010000029.1:0-21648 GCF_963521865.1 uncultured Streptococcus sp. | reverse complement strand
CATCAACAAGCGCAAGTCAATCAGCATCAGAATCTGCATCAACCAGCGCAAGTCAGTCAGCTTCTGAGTCAGCATCGACAAGTGCATCAACGAGCGCAAGTCAATCAGCTTCTGAGTCAGCATCGACAAGTGCCTCAACAAGCGCAAGTCAATCAGCGTCTGAGTCTGCCTCAACAAGTGCATCAACGAGCGCAAGTCAATCAGCATCAGAATCTGCATCAACAAGTGCTTCAACAAGTGCAAGCCAATCAGCTTCAGAATCTGCATCAATGAGCGCAAGTCAATCAGCATCTGAGTCTGCATCAACGAGCGCAAGTCAATCAGCATCAGAATCTGCATCAACAAGCGCAAGTCAATCAGCATCTGAGTCAGCATCGACAAGCGCAAGCCAATCAGCATCTGAATCAGCATCAACAAGTGCAAGTCAATCAGCGTCTGAGTCTGCATCAACAAGTGCAAGCCAATCAGCGTCTGAGTCTGCCTCAACCAGCGCAAGTCAATCAGCATCAGAATCTGCATCAACAAGCGTGTCAGAATCAGCAAGCACAAGCGCAAGTCAATCGGCTTCAGAATCTGCATCAACGAGCGCAAGCCAATCAGCATCTGAGTCAGCTTCAATAAGCGCAAGTCAATCAGCTTCAGAATCTGTTTCAACAAGCACTTCTGTCTCAGTAAGTATCTCAATGTCAGTATCTGAATCAACAAGTATGGGTGACCCAGAAAGTAATTACAGACCAGATGTGAGCTTGAGTGAAAGCATATCAGAGTCACAAAGTGTTAATGTTTCCTTATCTGAATCTATCTCAGCATCAGTTGTAACGTCTACTTCAGTAAGTCAATCAACTTCTATGAGTACAAATGTTACAAATTCAGAAAACTCATCAACACCAACAAGTACGACAAGTCAAGAACAATCAACAGCTCAGCCTGTTTCACAAAGCACAGCTGCTAGCTCGAAACAGCTATTACCAAATACTGGTACAGAAGCATCTAAATCATCTGTACTTTTAGGAGCTTTGGCTGCTGTAACTGGTCTAGGTTTGTTTGCCAAACGTCGTAAACGTGACGATGAAGAATAATTGAGTTAAAAATACCTAGAGAGTATTCTTATCCCGATTTATAAAACTCCCTTAGATGATCTTCCATCCAAGGGAGTTTTTTCATTATGTGATTATTGCTTCCTATTGTTCTGTAGCGTAGTGAATCTATAGTATATTGAAGCTAGAATAGTACGTCACGATTGCTAAAACATTTCTAGAAATTAATCTGATTTTCCCAATCGATTTATTTTCATCTTATTTCAAGCTACTATACACCAAAAAACTCCAAGCGCCATACAATAAAGGTATTGAAGCCAATTGTAAAGTGGAAGTAGGAAATAGGATACAAAGACTTATAGTCAATTTCATGGAGATTTCATCAAGGTTTTTAAATGCTTTTAGAAGGAATCTATATTGCAAAATAGTGCTATTTTTGGTATGATTATGTATTAGATAGTAGAATATTTTTATTAAATTTAATAGTATGAAATGGTAGGTATTATGACTAAGAAAGTAATTGTTCTTGCAGCAAATCAAGCTTATGTGAGTTATTTAGAAACAACAATTAAATCGATATGTAGCCATATGAAGCAGATTAAGTTTTATATCCTAAATGAAGATATTCCAACGGATTGGTTTCAGCTAGTAGAGAATCATCTTGAAAAAATAGATTCAGAGATTGTAAATGTTAGATGTTCTTCAGCTATGTTTCAGGATTATAAACTTCCAACAGCGCATTTAAACTATGCTACTTATTTTCGTTATTTAATTCCCAATCATGTCGTAGAAGATAGAGCCTTGTACTTGGATAGTGATATGATTGTGACACAGGATTTATCAGATCTATTTGAACTGGATATGCAAGGTTATCCTCTTGCTGCAGTTGAGGACTTACCGACAACTTCGGATAAGTTTAACGCTGGATTATTATTGATAGATAATAAAAAATGGAGAGAGGAAGATGTTGTGAAACAGTTATTTGATTTGACTGCTCAACATCATCATGAGGTCTATGGGGATCAAGGAATCTTGAATCTCGCTTTTCAGGATAATTGGTATCGTCTTCCTCTGACCTACAATCTTCAAGTGGGGTCAGATAGTCAGCAATTTACACTAGGGGATATGGCTTGGTATGATCTTTTTAAAGGAAAACCAGCAGTTATTCACTATACTACAGGCTTGAAGCCATGGCATCAACATCATTTTAATCGATTCAGAGAAGAATGGTGGTTTTATTATGGATTGTCATGGGAGGATATTCTTCTTAGAAAATATCCTGCAAAAGAAGGATGGAGCGCTCTTGTTTCAAAACCACCTTATCAAACAGCTATTTACACGAATACCGTAAATTTGCATGAAGCAGAGAATCTGATTAAAGCTCTTCCACAAGTGAATTTTAATATTTTGGCCCACTGCTATTTTGCACCAGAAATTTTAATGTTGGAAAAGTATAAAAATGTAACCCTTTTTCCATGCTTTGATCCTTTGACGCATGAAAAAGTCTTCAATCAGTTAGATTTTTATCTAGATATTAACTATGAGGGCGAAATTTATAACATTATCCAAAAAGTAGTAGATAAGGGAATTCCTTTCTATTCTTTCCAAGCAACAAATCATGGACATGACATCTCTCACTATGTTTTTGAAAATCAGGATGTTCAAGGGATGATTCAGCATATCAAAAACTATTTGGATACCCTAGACAATAAGGAGAAGGAATGCAAACAGAACCATTAATCAGTGTTATCGTACCAGTCTACAATGTAGCACCTTATCTAGAATATTGTCTTAATAGTATTCAACAGCAATCTTATCAACAGTTAGAAATCATTTTAGTTGATGATGGTTCAACAGATGATTCATCTAGTATTTGTAAAAAATATCTAAATCAAGATTTAAGATTTAAGTATATTTATCAAGAAAACGCAGGATTATCAGCGGCACGAAATACAGGAATTGCTGCAGCAAGTGGAGATTATATTACCTTTGTAGATTCGGATGATTGGTTGGATACGAGTGCGATTGAAATACTTTATCAGAATTTGAAAAAATATGACGCAGATATTGCGGCAGGGAACTATAATATGTATAACGATAGTAAGCAAGAGTTCTCCTTTAAAGTTTTTGATAGCGATTATAGGGAACAAGTTTATGTAGATAAAGAAGTTATGTATCAGTTTGCTGAACAGGAGATGAAGGACATGGCCTGGGCGTGCTCTGTAATGAAACTATATAAAAGGGACTTATTTGAAGGTTTACGTTTCCCTCTAGGAAAAAATGTTGAAGATACTTTTGTCATATACAAGGTCTTTCTTAAAGCTAAGAGAGTTGTTCATGTGGAGAAGGCTATTTATTGGTATCGGGTAGGAAGAGAAGGTACCTTGAATAATGTCTGGACAGAAAAACGAGTTATGAATGAAATGGAAGCTTGGAATGAGCGCTTAGCCCTTATTGCAATGATGGGACATGATATATCTGGTCATAGTTATATTTATTATTGTCGCTTAACCCGAGCTCTTGAAATGATGGAAGAAGTTGGTTTACAAGGAACAGAAACCTATAGACGTGTGAAAGAAAATTATTATATTCGTTCAAGAGAATGGGAAAAGTAAAAAATGTTTGTAATTGCAAAGAAAACAGATGAAAAAGTACCGAAAATTAAGGAAATTTTTCAGAAATTAGAGAAGCCGTTAACCGTATTCTATGTTGATTGTTTTGATGATCTAGATCGTCTTGAACAAGGGGAGTTAACAGCGCTAACATACTTTCTAATGAAAGAAGAGGGGCAACCTCTCTTTTTTAACAATCTACCTCTGCCCCCTTACTGGGAGATAACGACAGATGGTTTAGAAGGCTATGTATATGATCAAGGTAAAAAGAAAGCGGGAATCCAGTTTCGTCAACCACAATCAGAACGTACTGTTGCGAGAGTTTACTGGTATGATGAAGAAAAATGTATCTGGATAGACTATTACAGCGCTTATGGTTGGAAAGTTTGTCGTGAGCTTTTAGATGAGGAAGAAAAGAGTATACTGAGAACGATTTACAACTCAGAAGGGAGAGAGCTTCTGGTAGAATGGCTACAACAAGATAAAATAGCTTACTTTGATTCGCAGAAGAATCCGACTATCTATCCGAATCGTCATTCTTTTCTCCTTAAAGTATTAGAAGAGATAGCAGAGAGAGAAGATATTTTAATTTTGGGAGAAGAGATTCTCTCGCTTCTTCCATCAAGCAAGAAAGACAATTACTATTATTTGGCAGATGATATAAGAGAGGCTGATAAGATTGCAGACCGAGTGAATCAGGTTCTGGTAATGTCCTCTAGAGTTTCGGATGTTTCTCCTTACACTCATTTATATGGTTTTGCCCTAGATAAACCAGTTCCAGTTAGACCACAAGCTATAATTGTTACGAATTCCGAATGGATAGAAGGTTTAGAACAATTATTGATTCAGTTCCCAGAGATTGATTTCCATGTGGGAGCAGTTACTGAGATGGGAAGTCGTATTACTAATTTATCCATTTACCCTAATATCCATATCTATCCTGGGATGACTTATCAACTTTTTCAAGAACTACTTGATAGAAGTAGTTTCTACTTCGATATTCAGTATGATATTGAAATTTTTGCCTCTTCTTTACGTGCAGTAGAAAAAGGTGTATTACTTTATACATTGGATAATCTAACTCATCACGAAGAATATAAACAATTAGAAACCTGTTACGATACAATAGAGTCTCTTATTCAGAATGTCCGCCAAGTTTTAGAAAATCCTGATAAGTATCATCAACTATCTAGAAATCAGGCTCAAATATTAGGAGTAGCTAGTTTAGAGGATTATCGTAGTTTATTTGACAGATGGGAGAGAAAAAATGACGGTTTATAATTTTAATCTACTCTTAGGCTTTGAAGCAAATGGTGTAGATGTTGCCCAAGCCCATCGTTTGCAGTTGTTTCGTAGTTTAGATTTAGATACTCGTTTTGTTTTTACTCAGTGGCCTCATTCTGATCAGTTAGATTATTTTTTATCAAAGGGTTATGATTATGAAGAACTTTTATTTGCCCAACTTCTTTTTACGGATCAACAGAGTGCAGCACCAACTCTTTCTCCAAATGAACTAGAAGAGCAACTAGGTTTAAATACTTCGCAAATCATTCATGAGACAACTTCAGGAAGAACTTATCAGTTGAACGAAGGAGAGCTACTTGTTTTCGTATATGACAAGAAAGACTTCTCTAAAGTGCAGTTTATTGAATATTTTTCAGGGGGATATTTACTCAAAAGAGAAACCTATGCCGCAACAAAATTAGTAACAGATTATTTCATTTTAAATTATCAAAATGGCCACGTTTTAGCTGAGTTAGGAAGACGAGTCTATCACAATTTAGATGGAAGTGTCGGACTAGAAGAAATTTTAGTCAATGGGAAACAGCGTTATTTGCTTCAGAATGAAAAATTAATAACACATGCAGAATTGATGGAAATCTTTGTTAAAAAACTTCAATTGAAGGCAAATGATATTGTGATTATGGATAGAGCTTCAAATATGGATTTTGCGCGTCCTTTATTGGAGCAAGAGTCAGGAGCTCGATTGGGATTGGTATTCCATTCGGAACATACTTTTGGAAATCAACCTTTTAGCTATGAATATTATTACCCTGTAAAATATGCTCATCGTTTTGATTTTATGATTGTTTCGACTGACCTACAGGCAAAAGTTTTGAAAGAATCTTTTGAGAAAGAGGGTAAAGAAGCACCTAGGATTTATGTGATTCCTGTAGGGAGCCTGAAACGCTTACACTATTCTGAGCAAGATAGAAAAACTACCAAAGTGATGACAGCATCTCGGCTGATATATTCTAAGCGCGTGGATTTAGCAATTCGGGCAGTCGCATTGGCTCATGAAAAAGGTGGAGATATTGAATTTTCTATTTTTGGACGTGGCATAGAGTATGATAGTTTGGAAAATCTTATCCAAGAATTAGGAGCACAGGAGTATGTTCATTTAATGGGCTATGCAGATTTGACAGCTCAATATTTGAATCATAGCATTTATCTGACAACTTCTTTATCTGAAACATTTGGTTTAACCTTGATGGAAGCGACTGGAGCAGGATTAGCTATGGTTGGTTTTGACTTGAGATATGGAAATCCATCCTTT
The DNA here is from genome assembly GCF_963521865.1 of uncultured Streptococcus sp. Taxonomy (GTDB): domain Bacteria; phylum Bacillota; class Bacilli; order Lactobacillales; family Streptococcaceae; genus Streptococcus. The sequence continues at coordinate 15,442 of NZ_CAUQWY010000029.1, read as the reverse complement.
ATAAAAGATGGTTTTAATGGCTATCTAGTTTCTTTTGAGGATAAAAGTGATCAAGAAAGAGTAGAAGAAATTGCTCACATTCTCTTGAAAATGACTTCGCAAGACTTATCTAGCTATCAAGAAGCTTCCTATCATCTAGCAAGCTCATATTTAGAAGAAAATATTCTAGATTTGTGGAGAGAATTTTTTAGCAATGAGTCATCAATTTCTTTTTAAGAATGAAAAGGAGATGGAATCGTGACAGAATTAATAAGCATCATTGTACCTATTTATAACGTTGAAGAATATCTTAAAGAGTGTCTAGATAGTATCCAGAAACAGACCTACCAAAATTATGATTGTATCATGATTAACGATGGATCAACAGATAGTTCTAGAGAAATAGCAGAAACCTATTTAGTAGATAGCCGTTTTCGACTAATTAATCAAGATAATCAAGGCTTGAGTGCTGCAAGAAATACAGGTCTTAGGAATCTTAAGGAAGAGTCTTCTTTTGTGGCTTTTGTTGATAGTGATGATTATCTTAACCCCTTATTTTTAGAAAAATTAGCAGAACAGATCTCAGAAGATGTTGATATTATAGAAGGAACAATTCAAAGTTTTAAAGAAGGTATCTACTATAATCTTCTTCAAATTCATCAAGATAAGTTGGTTTTGACTACTGTAGAAGAAAAGTTAGAACAGCTTGTGTCCCAGGGGTTGAGGGGCAGTGTATTTCCCAAATTGTATAGAAAAAGTTTGTTAAACGACAACTTTTTTCCTCAAGGATTCATCTTTGAAGATTTAGCAGTTATTCCAGAGCTAGTCACTCTTTCAAAAAAATGGGTTAAGATACAGGATGTTCTTTATTACTACAGAATCCGAGAAAATTCAATTACAACGAAATCATTCTCTGAGAAAAATTTAGATATTTTTAAAATTATAGAGAAATTTGATTTATTCTTTGTAGATGCAGATCTCAATGCAAAGCTTTGGGCTGAAAGATTAAAATATGCACAATTAAATCATCAATATCAAACAACAGTATTAGAAGATAATCCTTATGCTTCGAAATACCAAGAAAAACTTGAAAAGTTGATGCTTCAAATAAAAAAATATGAGAAGAGAGAAGTGACAGGAGAGTTGATTAGTATCATTATTTCTGTCTCTAATACCGAGTCTTATTTACGTCAGTGTTTAGATAGTCTTTTTAATCAAACTTATATTAGTTTTGAGGTTATTTTGTTAAATAATAGCTCGAAAGATTCTTCGGCTGCTATCTGTCAAGAATATGCTGAGAAGGATAGTCGTTTTAAGTATTTTGAAACAGAACAGGATAGTATCTCTTCTTCTTATAATTTAGGAATCGAACGTTCGGGGGGGGAGTACATTACCTTTATAAAATCGGATGATTGGGTAGATTCAGATTATCTAGAACTACTTTATACTACTATGATTGAGGAAAAAGCAGATATAGTAGTTTCAACTTATAAAACTTTTAATACGAACACAGGTTTATTAGAGTATCATGCTTATCAGAAAGACTGTACAGAATCTGTATTCAATAAAAAGGACTTGCTTCTTGCGCTACCGAGGTTAGATAGAGATTCTTCCTTTAGCTATGTTTTTGGAAAATTAGTATCTCGTATTGCTTTAGGTAAGATTCGATTTAACGAAAGTACCCAGTTAGGAGAGGATATGGAGTTCTGGTATAAGCTTTATCTTCTTTCTGAAAAAGTGGTCTATCTAAATAGAGATACCTATACTCTCAGAAAATATAGTGATGTTCAGAACTATCTAAATCCAGCAATCGTTTGTAGTGATATTCAACAACGTCTACAGTTTATATCAATTCTTGCAGCAAAAAATATAGATGTAAAAGATTATATTGAAAATCTCATATTGCTTTTAAACTATAGAATTGGTTTTTTAGAAGGCAATTCATCTACATCTAAAGAGATGAGATGGTTAAAAGAAACCTTATTTCTACTAGGAGGGGAATAGTTAATGATACCAGATTTGATTAGCGTAATTGTTCCGATTTATAATGTTGAGAACTATATACGACAATGTTTTGATAGTTTACTTAATCAAACCTATCAAAATTTTGAAGTTTTGATGATTAATGATGGTTCTCCAGATAATTCAGCTTCTATCTGTCAGGAGTATGCGGCTAGAGATTCTCGTTTTCGCTATTTTGAAAAGGAGAATGGTGGTATTTCAACAGCAGTAAATTTAGGAATTGAACATTCACAAGGAGAATATGTTACACTAATGGACCCAGATGATTGGGCAGATAACGACTATCTTGAAGTTCTGTACAATGCTATTGTTCAAGAAGGAGCAGATGTATCGATTTCAAGTTATAAACGCTTTAATATGAGTGATAATAGCTTCTATTTTCATGCCTTTACTAAAGAATATGATAAAAAAGTTTTTACTAACAAGGAGTTTTTAGAAAGTTTACCAAATTTGGTAGCTTCAGACTATTCATTTTTTATTACATTTAGTAAATTAGTACGAAAAGAAATGATTGGTCTTATTCGTTTTAATGCTGACACTAAACTGGCTATGGACATGGAATTCTGGTATAAAGTATATCTTAAAGTGAATAAGGTGGTATTTGTGAATAGAGATACCTATACTTATAGAATACATAGTACATCAGCTGCAAATAATTTAACTGTTGAAAAACTTAAAAGTAGTATGCAACATCGTTTAGCTTTCATAGCTATCCTTGCTGCTCGAGGAATAAATATAGAGTCTTATGTTCAAGATTATATAGGACATTTATATGATGTAATGGCAGTTATTGAAAATCAAGGTTTAGAAGCAGATGAAACTTTAAGATGGATTAGGGAGATGATGTATCTTTTGACTTTCAAGAATGAAGAATAGTGGCTAAAACTGTCACTATATAACTATTTGCTGGATTGCTAGCATAAGAGAAATGGATAAATAGGAGATGAGAAGTGGATCAGGAGCTTATTAGTATTATCGTTCCAATTTTTAATACTGAAAAATATTTACATCAATGTTTAGATAGCATATTGAGCCAATCTTATGGAAACTTTGAATGTTTATTAATAAATGATGGTTCAACAGATGCTTCTGCTAGCATTTGTAGAGAATATGTTGCTAAAGATGCTCGTTTTCGTTATTTTGAAAAGGAGAATGGTGGCGTTTCCTCAGCACGTAATTTAGGAATCGAACGTTCGGGGGGGGGCGTACATTACCTTTATTGATTCGGATGATTGGGTAGAGTTTGATTATCTAGAAGTTCTGTATTCTGCTATTATTCAAGAAACTGCTGATATATCTGTGTCTTCTTATAGGACGTATGAAATGTCTAAAAATCGGTGGCTTTTTCATGCTTTTGAACGAGTGAAACATCAAAAAGTGTTCAGTAGGCAGGAATTGATGAACCAACTAGTATTTTTAGATAGTATTGATGGTTCTTTTAGGTTTGTTAGTTGTAAATTAGTACGTAAAAGTATCTTAGCTGGGATATGCTTTAATGAATCTACTCATTTAGGTGAGGATATGGAATTTTGGTTTAAATTATATCTAGTTGCTGAAAAGGTAGTTTTTTCGAATAGAGATACCTATGTTTATCGTAAAAATTTTACAATCTCAAAATATGCTACTTTGAAACATATTCGATCTGATATGCAACAACGCTTAAATTTTATCGCTTTTCTTAGAGCTAAAGGGATGAATACAAATAATTTTGTAAATAGTCTTGAGGTTGAACTACACCATATAAAAACAAACTTAGAACTTGATCAATTTGAACATAGGGAAGTGATAGGGTACATTGAAGAGGTTCTGTTGTTGCTAGAAGTGAATATAAATCCTTAAATCCATAAGATTGTTAAGAAAATTGAGGAGCAGGGATAAATGATAGAATTTTCATTTACCTAAGACGATATTTTATCATAAAATAGATATACTGCTGACTCAGTTTTTCATACAATAGAGGAGATAGAAGTATATTTTCTGAATGGAAGAAATGAGTTAATTCCTGAAAGATAATGTTTGAAAAATGAGAAATTAAAGTCTATGTACTCGGTGGATAAGACCTAGGGGAGAGTAGAAAAATTAGTAGTTATGAGCAGATTTTTTCTGCTTTTTTTGATATAATTATTATATTTGGGAATTAATACTCAATGAAAATCAAAGAGCAAACTAGGAAGCTAGCCGCAGGTTGCTCAAAACACTGTTTTGAGGTTGTGGATAAGACTGACAAAGTCAGGAACACATATCTACGGCAAGGCGAAGCTGACGTGGTTTGAAGAGATTTTCGAAGAGTATAAATAGAGTGATTTTAAAGGTTCTATTCCTTTATTCAACTATTGTTTGAGCTTGTATTTTTTAGTTAAGTTATTTAGTTTTAAAACAGCGTTTCCTAATAATAAATATGCATAAAACATAAGGTAGCCAAATTCGTTGATAAGGCTTGTTTTCTGTTTTCGTAGATATCTAGACAAGCATCCCTACTTGCAATGAGGGGGAAATAGTTACATTGTAATCATGTGTGGAAAGGGTCATTTATGAAAAATATATTTTCATCCATCATTTTAAAAAAACTGAGTATTAGTTTTTTTCTATTATTTATATATGTATTGGGTAGTAGAATTAGTTTACCTTTTGTTGATTTGAATAGTAGAGATTTTCTAGGAGGAACGACTGCTTATTTAGCATTTTCAACCGCTCTTACAGGTGGGAATTTAAGAAGTCTCTCCCTTTTTTCTATTGGGCTTTCACCATGGATGTCTGCTATGATATTATGGACTATGCTCTCCCTTTTTAAGGGACTTACTGGAGGTGGAAAGGAAGCGCAAGATAGACGACAGATGTACTTAACTTTGGTGATTGCTCTTATTCAGTCAACAGCTGTAGTTCTCAGTTTACCTATCCAATCATCCTATTCAACTGTACTCGTTTATATCTTAAATATCAGCCTCTTATGTGCAGGTAGTTTTTTCTTGATATGGCTGTCAGATATTAATGCTAGTAATGGTGTTGGAGGAGCGATGTTAATTTTGCTTACCTCTATGATTATTAATATGCCTCAAGATATTATTAATTCTATTCAGATATTAACCCCTCCTGCCTGGGTTGTCATTTTAATGGTTTTATTTGCACTTGTTTCTACCTACGTCAATGTCATTTTATATCGTGCTCGTTACCGTGTGGCGGTAAATAAAATTGGCTTACACAGTCGTTTTAAACGTTATTCTTATTTTGAGATGGCCTTAACTCCCGCTGGAGGAATGCCTTATATGTATGTTATGACCTTTATGACTCTGCCAATTTATCTTTTGATGTTACTTAGAATGTTTGATTCTCATAATCCACTCTATGCAACATTGATAGGGGAATTTACAATGGGGAAACCTTTGTGGATTTATACTTATCTTTTGATGTTGTTTGCATTTAACCTTATATTTGCTTTTATTAGTATGAGTGGAGAGCAGATAGCTGACTCTATGAAAAAATCAGGTGAGTATATCTATGGGATTTATCCTGGAGAGGACACGAGCCGTTTTATTAATCGATTAATTTTTCGATTTGCCTTTATAGGAGCCGTGTATAGTATTATTATTGCAGGGCTTCCCATGCTTTTTGTTTTATATGATGAGCGTTTTTTACGCTTGACAATGATTCCAGGTCTTTTATTTATGATGCTTGGAATGATTTTTATGGTTAGAGAAGAACTGATAGCTCTGAGACTAAATGAGACTTATAAACCATTAATTTAGGAGGACAGTATGTATTATTTTATTCCATCTTGGTATGGTTCAGGGCGACAGTGGCATGCGGATATTACACCGTGGTATCGTAGCTTCTTCAAACTAGAATTTGACGATACTTTCAATCAGATTCGTTTATTTCAGAGACAAGAAATTACCTCCCACCTAATGATATTAGCTTATCATCCTCATCTACGCTATTTTTTACATCGTCATGGTGTTTTAGAGGCATCTGTTTATTCTGTGTTTGATGACATGCAGGATTTGCACGATCCACATGTACAAGTGTTGAATATGTGGGATATTGAATGGGATAAAGAGTGTGAATTTCTCTATAGTCCCTTTGCAATCACTGTTTACAAACAAGGTAAACGGTATGCTCAGGTGGAGCATGGAACGGAAGGTTTCATAAGTGATATTCAATATTTTCATGAAAATGGTCAGTTACTTGAACATTATATAATGGATGATCGTGGCTTTGTGTCGAGTGTGATTTATTTTAAAGAGGGGGCGCCATCTTATCAAGACTATTTGAATTTGAAAGGAATTTGGCAATTCAGAGAGTATCTGCAAGAAGATGGCAGAGTTGAAGTGAATCCTATTTTTTCTTATCAATATAAAAAAACAAGTTATAAAAATATAGGGGAATTGATTGCGGAATTTTTTGAAAGAAGACTCTTGCAACAATATAAGGAGGATGATATTTATATCCTACCTTCTCACGACAAACATAATGAATTTGTTTTATCACGTTTACCAGAGAATAGTACGAAAATTTTGAGTCTTTTCATTGGCCGTAACCCTCAGGAAAGTTTAAGCGAATTGGGGAGTTTTTGTGAAAAGGTTGATTTAGTTCTAGTGGATAGAGAGGATAGTCTTCAACAGTTGCAGAACCTTTATCCTGAAAAAATTGCTAAATTTCAACATCTGTCTCCTTTTGATACTCGTTTAAGACTTGGAAAAAGTCAAAGAAAGAAAGAATCGATTATTTATTTCCATCTTAATTTTGAAGAGGGACTTGATGAAGAAGGGATTTATGAAGTTCTTTCATTTGTTGCTAAGACAGACGATACAGAATTAGTTTTTGGTACTTTTGCAGCAAATCAGGAACAAATGAGTCAAGTTGAAGAGTTGGTGCAAGATATGATTTCAGAACGTATCCATGTAGCTAATTTTGAAAAAGAATTAGATTATGGGGAAGCTGAGAATCCATTAGAAGAAAATGAGAATCAGAATTTACGTTATCAATTTATAAATATGTATGATGAGTCGGATTTGATTAAAAATTTAGAATATGTACGTTTGATTATTGATCTCAGCATTCAGCCTCATCTTTATACACAGATAGCTGCCATAAGTGCGGGAATTCCTCAAATCAATAGAATTAAGACAGTTTATGTAGAGCATTTAAAGAATGGCTATCTTCTTTCGGAAGTATCAGAACTTCACAAGGCTATGTCTCATTACCTAGATACACTCAAGGAATGGAATCAGTCGTTAATTTATACAATTGACAAAATTAAAGAGCATACAGGAAAGCGTTTCTTAGAAAAATTGCATTATTGGATTGGAGAAGTAACAAATGGTGAGGGAACATAAAATTTTACAAATAGGAATGGATAACTGGAAACACCATTATGATATTCCTGAAAATATGGATTGGTACTACTTCTGTCCAGATTCACCTCTTGCTATTCGCAAAATGATGGAGATAGATAAGATTTCAAGTTTTCATGCTGTTTTGATAGAAGATGGGCGTTATTTGAGAGATTTGTTGCCTTTTTCTAAAAACTTAGATCCTTATACAGTTTTTTATCCTCAAGATTTTCAATCAAATAATTCAGAAATTTTAGATTTACTAAAAAAACGTTGTGCAAGAGCTATTGATTTCTCCGAACCAGAAAAATTACTAAAAGATTTATCTACTTCTCTATTTGGTGGAGGATATGGCGATAAAATGAAACCCTCTACAATACAAGTTCACCATTCGTTTCAAGGAAATGTATCTTATCAAGGACATGAATATTTAGAATTAGAGGGAGATTTTGGTGAGGAGTTTTCTCAGGTAGTATATTGGAGTTATAATCTTACTGTAACACGTAGTTTACCGATTGAATTATGGCTTGAATATGAAAAAAATTCAGGAGTTGAGTTTAGATTTCGTGTCAAAAAGATCTTTGAAGGATCGATTGCTGATATTACAGAGGATCTTGTGTTTGAAGAGTCGGATTTGGCTTCTACTATTTTGATTGAGCAAACATATAATGCCTATTTGGCACTTTCTATCGAAGCAAGAGGAAAGGGAAAACTAAAAATTGGAAATCTTCATCAACGCTGGAGTAGAAAACAATTCGGTAAATTCGTTTTAGGTGGAAATACTCTTCATGATAAACAAAGAGATGAAATTAACTATTTCTTCCATCCAGGAGATTTTAAGCCGCCTTTAGCTATTTATTTTGCAGGATATCGCCCTGCGGAAGGTTTTGAAGGCTATTGGATGATGAAAAATCTGGGATGTCCTTTCCTTCTATTTTCAGATCCTCGTATAGAAGGTGGTGCTTTCTATATAGGAAGTGAAGAGTTAGAAAGTAAGGTTAGAAAAACCATCCAATATTACCTTGATTATTTAGGTCTGACATCTAGTGATTTAATTTTATCGGGACTTTCTATGGGAACCTTTCCAGCGCTTTATTATGGCTCTTTTTTTGAGCCCTATGCCGTTGTTGTTGGAAAACCTTTGACGAATATTGGAACCGTTGCTAGACGCGGTCGCTTGGATGCTCCTTGGATATTTAATACAGGATTTGATGTGTTGAACCATCAAACAGGTGGTCTGACTTCTGGGCATGCAACTGAATTGGATCAGTATTTTTGGAACTCTTTCAAAAGAGCAGATTTTTCAAATACAACCTTTGGACTGTCCTATATGAAGGATGAAGATATGGATCCTCAGGCTTACGAAGAGTTAGTGGAACATTTATGTAATACAGGCGCTAAGATACTATCCAGAGGTACTTCTGGTCGACATAATGATGATACTGGGGAAAATGTTGCCTGGTTTTTGCATTTCTATCATATGGTTTTAAAAACAGGATTTGGACGAGGTGAGGTATGATTATTAGACAGAGACCAGATATCAAATGGGGAGACAGACTGAATATGTATATTTACGGTACGAAGGTGACCTATCATTCTGATTCTCATGTAAGCATATATAATCCATTAGTTCCTTCAGGGACTAAAATTCAAGGTTGGATTTCGCATACGAACTATCAAGCTGCTCGAAAACAACCAAGCCTTCCATTGTTGAAAAGAAAACAAGAATATCAATTAATAATGAAATTTGACTGTCAACCTAAAAAAGGGGTGTACACATCAATTACATTTTTTGATCGATATGGCGATGTCATTGAAGAAAAAATTGAAAAAAATAAAAGATTCACGTTTATTTACCCTGAGGATGCCCACACCTATCAAGTTCATCTCTTAAGTGCTGGCTTTGAATCTTTGGATTTTTATTCTTTTTCTATTGAGGAGATTAATCGTGATTAAAGAGGTTTATCAGAGCTTTCAACTTAGAAGAGTTAAAAAAATTCTAAAAAAAATCAATGCACTAAAGCATAAGATGGAATCTTTGTCGGACCAAGAACTGTCTGCAAAAACAGTGGAGTTTCGCCGACGTCTGGCTAAAGGAGAAACTTTGGACGATCTCTTGGTAGAGGCTTTTGCAGTTGTTCGTGAGGCTGATCGTCGGATTTTGGGGATGTTTCCTTATGATGTTCAGGTAATGGGGGGAATTGTTATTCATGAGGGTAACGTCGCTGAAATGAGTACTGGAGAAGGAAAAACTTTGACAGCAACGATGCCTGTTTACCTTAATGCTTTAACAGGAAAAGGGACAATGGTGATTACCCCGAATGCCTATCTTGCCAAGCGGGATGCCGAGGAGATGGGAGAGGTTTACCGTTTTCTAGGCTTAACAATAGGAGTTCCTTTTGTAGAGAGTGGTAAAGATTTCTCTGTTGAAGAAAAGAGGGAGATGTATAACTCTGATATTATATATACAACAAATGGTAACTTGGGTTTTGATTATTTAAATGATAATTTAGCATCGAATAAGGAAGGTAAATTTTTGCGTCCCTTTGATTATGCGATTATTGATGAGATAGATGATATTTTGTTAGATAGCGCCCAAACTCCCTTAATTATCGCTGGAGCTCCTAGAGTTCAGTCGAATCATTATGGTATTGTTAATACTCTTATGACTACGCTAGTAGAAGGTGAAGATTTTATTTACAAAGAGGAGAAGGGAGAAATTTGGTTAACGAAACAGGGAGCCAAGGAAGCGGAAAGTTTCTTCGGAATTGACCATCTATATAATGAAAAAAATGCAGTCTTTGCTCGCCACATAGTATACGCAATGAGGGCTCATAAGCTTTATACAAAAGATAAAGATTATGTTATTAGGGGCAATGAGATGGTTCTTGTAGATAAAGGTTCTGGACGTTTATTAGAACAAACCAAACTACAGGGAGGACTTCATCAGGCAATTGAGGCTAAAGAGCATGTCAAACTTTCTCCAGAGACGCGTGCTATGGCTTCTATTACGTATCAGAGTCTATTTAAAATGTTCAATAAGCTTTCTGGTATGACAGGTACAGGTAAAGTTGCGGAAAAAGAATTTCGAGAGACTTATAATATGGCTGTTGTACGGATTCCTACTAACCGCCCTAAACAACGAATTGACTATCCAGACAATTTATACGTTACTTTACCTGAAAAAGTATACGCTTCCTTGGAATACATCAAAGAATACCATGCTAAGGGAAATCCCTTATTGGTCTTTGTTGGCTCGGTAGAGATGTCTCAGTTGTATTCATCGCTTTTGTTACGAGAAGGGATTGCTCATAATGTTCTGAATGCTCACAATGTGGCGCGTGAAGCACAAATTATCTCAGAGTCAGGCCAGATGGGGGCTGTGACAGTTGCCACTTCCATGGCAGGGCGAGGTACGGATATCAAACTTGGTAAGGGAGTTGCAGAACTGGGTGGTTTAATTGTTATCGGAACAGAGCGGATGGAAAGTCAGCGTGTTGATCTTCAAATCCGTGGACGTTCTGGTCGTCAAGGAGATCCTGGCATGAGTAAATTCTTTGTATCTCTGGAGGATGATGTTATTAAGAAATATGGTCCATCTTGGGTACATAAGAAGTATAAAGATTATCAAGTTCAAGATATGACACAACCAGAAGTTTTAAAGGGACGTAAGTATCGTAATCTTGTTGCTAAAGCACAATATTCTAGTGATAGTGCTGGACGTGCGGCACGTATTCATACCTTGGAATATGCTGAGAGTATGAATATTCAAAGAGAAATGATGTATAAAGAGAGAAATCGATTAATAGATGGTTCTCGTGATTTAGAGGATGTTGTGGGAGAAATTATTGATACCTATATAGACCAAGTAGCTTCTTCAAACTACGAGAGTCGCGAATTGTTGTTTCACTTTATCGTAACTAATATTAGTTTTCATGTTAAAGAACTTCCAGAAGATATTGATGTAACAAATAAAACTAAAGTTCGTTCTTTTATTAAGCAGATTATTGATAAAGAACTTTCTGAAAAAAGAGCCTTACTTGAACAGCATGATTTATATGAACAGTTTTTACGACTTTCCCTACTTAAGGCCATTGACTATAATTGGGTAGAGCAGGTGGATTATCTTCAGCAATTATCTATGGCTATTAGCGGTCAGTCTGCTGCCCAGAAAAATCCTATTGTAGAGTACTATCAAGAAGCCTATGCAGGCTTTGAAACCATGAAGGAACAAATTCGTGTGGATATGGTGCGTAATCTCCTGATGGGCTTGGTTGAAGTCACTCCTAAGGGTGAGATTATTACTCATTTCCCATAAGAAGAGGAATATATGACAATTTATAATATAAATTTAGGAATTGGCTGGGCTAGCAGTGGTGTTGAATATGCCCAAGCCTATCGTGCTGGTATTTTTAGAAGTCTAAATCTGTCTTCTAAGTTTATCTTTACAGATATGATTTTAGCCGATAATATTCAGCATTTAACAGCCAATATTGGTTTTGACGATGATCAGGTTATTTGGCTTTATAACCACTTTACAGATATTAAGATTGCGCCAACAAGTGTAACAGTAGATGAGGTCTTGGCTTACTTTGGAGGTGTGGAAAGTCGTAGAGAAAAGAATGGTAAGGTTTTACGTATCTTCTTTTCTGACCAAGATAAGTTTGTAACCTGTTATTTGGTTGATGAAAATAAGGATTTGGTTCAGCATGTAGAGTATGTTTTTAAAGGAAATTTGATTCGTAAGGATTACTTTTCTTATACTCGTTATTGTACCGAATACTTTGCTCCCAAGGACAATGCTGCAGTGCTATACCAACGAACTTTTTACAATGAAGACGGAACTCCAGCCTATGACATCTTGATGAATCAAGGGAAGGAAGAAGTTTATCGTTTCAAAGATAAGATTTTCTATGGGAAGCAAGCTTTTATGCGTGCTTTTATGAAATCCTTGAATTTGAGCAAGTCTGATTTGGTCATCCTTGATAGGGAGACAGGTATTGGTCAGGTTGTGTTTGAGGAAGCACAAGCAGCGCATTTAGCGGTAGTTGTTCATGCGGAGCATTATAGTGAAAATGCTACAAATGAGGATTACATTCTTTGGAATAATTACTATGACTATCAGTTTACAAATGCAGATAAGGTTGACTTCTTTATCGTATCAACTGATAAGCAGAGAGAAGTTCTGCAAGAGCAATTTGCTAAATACACCCAGCACCAACCAAAGATTGTTACCATTCCTGTAGGAAGTATTGATTCCTTGACTGAGTCGAGTCAAGGACGTAAGCCATTTTCATTGATTACGGCTTCACGTCTTGCCAAAGAAAAACACATTGATTGGTTGGTCAAGGCGGTCATTGAGGCGCGTAAGGAAATCCCTGAATTGACCTTTGATATTTATGGTAGTGGTGGAGAAGATTCTCTTCTTCGAGAGATTATTGCTAGTCATAAGGCAGAAGACTATATCCAGCTCAAGGGACATGCGGAACTTTCGCAGATTTATAGCCAGTATGAGGTTTACTTGACGGCTTCTACCAGCGAAGGCTTTGGTTTGACCTTGATGGAAGCTATTGGTTCAGGTCTACCACTAATTGGTTTTGATGTACCTTATGGTAATCAGACCTTTATAGAAGATGGGCAAAATGGTTATTTGATTCCAAGTTCATCTGACCATGTAGAAGACCAAATCAAGCAAGCTTTTGCAGCTAAGATTTGCCAACTGTATCAAGAAAATCGTTTGGCGGATATGCGTGCCCATTCTTATCAAATTGCAGAAGGTTTCTTAACCGAAGAAATTTTAGAAAAGTGGAAGAAAACAGTAGAGGAGGTGCTCCATGATTGAACTTTATGATCGTTACAGTCAAGAAAGTCGAGATTTACATGAAAGTTTAGTAGCTACTGGTCTTTCTCAATTTGGAGTGGTCATCGATGCAGATGGTTTTCTACCTGATGGTCTGGTATCTCCATTCACCTATTATCTAGGCTATGAAAAGGGAAAACCTCTCTATTTCAACCAAGTTCCTGTTCCAGCTTTTTGGGAGATTTTAGGAGATAATCAGTCTGCTCGTATTGAAGACGTGACGCAGGAGAGGGCTGTTATTCATTATGCAGATGGCTTACAGGCTCGTCTAGTCAAGCAGGTGGACTGGAAAGATTTAGAAGGTAGAGTACGTCAGGTTGACCATTACAATCGCTTTGGTGCTTGCTTTGCCACAACAACCTATAGCGCAGATAGTGAACCGATTATGACGGTTTACCAAGATGTCAATGGTCAGGAAGTCTTGCTGGAAAACCATGTGACGGGTGATATCTTATTGACTTTACCTGATCAATCTATGCGTTGCTTTGCAAATAAGGTTGAATTTATCATCTTCTTTTTGCAAGATTTAGGATTCGATAGCCATCAACTTATCTTTAATACGTTAGCGACTCCTTTCTTGGTTTCCTTCCATCACCCAGATAAGTCTGGATCAGATATCTTGGTTTGGCAGGAGCCTCTCTATGATGCCATTCCAGGAAATATGCAGTTAATTTTGGAAAGCGATGATGTGCGTACTAAGAAGATTATCATTCCAAACAAGGCGACTTATGAACGTGCTTTAGAGTTGACTGACGAGAAATACCATGCTCAGTTTGTGCATTTGGGTTACCATTATCAGTTCAAACGTGATAATTTCCTAAGACGAGATGCCTTAATCTTGACTAATTCTGATCAGATTGAGCAAGTAGAAGCGATAGTAGAAGCTTTACCTGATATCACTTTCCGTATTGCAGCGGTGACAGAAATGTCTTCTAAGTTACTAGATTTGCTTCGCTATCCTAATGTGGTGCTTTATCAGAACGCTAGTCTACAAAAAATTCAAGAACTGTATCAACTGTCAGATATTTACTTGGATATAAACCACCATAATGAATTATTGCAGGCAGTTCGTCAGGCCTTTGAGCATAATGTGTTGATTTTTGGCTTTAATCAGACAGTACATAATCGATTCTATATCGCCCCAGATCATTTATTTGAAAGTAGTGAGGTTCCTGCTTTGGTTGATGCGATTAAACTGGCCCTTTCGGATATTTCACAAATGAGTCAGGCACTTGGAAAGCAAGGTCAACAAGCAAACTATGTTGATTTGGCTCGATATCAGGAAACCATGCAAGTTGTTTTAGGAGGCTAACATGTCAGATGAAGATTTATTTTACAAAGATGTTGAAGGTCGTATGGAAGAGTTGAAACAAAAACCAATCAAGAAAGGGAAAGCAACTCGAGGGGAAAAGATTAGTCGGACCTTTTCACTCTTATTAGCTTTAATGATTTTAATTGGTTTGATTTCTACTTTGATAGGAATTTTGAGGTAGGTCGATGATTGAAATTTTTATTATTTTAACTATTCTTTTATCCCTTGCCTTGATTGTATTGGTAATTATACAACCTCGTCAAAATCAGTTGTTTTCAACGGATGCAACTAGCAATATTGGTAAGCCGAGCTACTGGCAGAGTAACACCTTGGTAAAGGTTCTCACCTTGTTGGTGAGTTTGGCTTTATTTGTCTTATTATTGATTTTTATGGTAATGACTTATAAATAGAAGGAAACTTCGGAGGTTTTAGGAGTTTCTCAAAGTAGCCAATGAAATAATAAGAAATGCTGTAAGAAGCTTGTTTTTCTTGTAAAGATCTACAAGGTTGTCGCTGTATTTCTGAAACTACCCTTTATTGTAAGTGATTAATAAGGACTGATATTCAAAAGTCTCCAGATTAGTGAACTCAAAAGTAGTTCCTAAACTGGAGATTTTATTTTTTGTACTCATTCTGTATAACTTCATAGCTCTACAAAATATTTTTATTGTCTTTGTAAAGATAGGTTAGAAGATTCGTTTCATAATTATTATACTCAATGAAAATCAAAGAGCAAACTAGGAAACTAGCTGCAGGTTGCTCAAAGCACAGCTTTGAGGTTGCAGATAAAACTGACGAAGTCAGCTCAAAACACAGTTTTGAGGTTGTGGATAGAACTGACGAAGTCAGCTCAAAACACAGCTTTGAGGTTGTGGATAGAACTGACGAAGTCAGCTCAAAGCACAGCTTTGAGGTTGTGGATAGAACTGACGAAGTCAG
>NZ_CAUQWY010000028.1:0-23033 GCF_963521865.1 uncultured Streptococcus sp. | reverse complement strand
AGCCATTCGATTCCGATTCGGCTTAATTTATTGTTTTCAATTGTTATTTTGCTCTTTATGACCATCATTGGTCGCCTGCTTTACATGCAGGTTTTGAACGAAGATTTTTATGAGACAAAACTAGCATCGGCAAGTAAAACAAAGGTGACAACTAGTTCGGCTCGTGGACAAATCTACGATGCAACAGGGAAACCTCTCGTCGAAAACACCATCAAGCAAGTTGTATCTTTTACAAGGAACAACAAGATGACGGCTGCAGATTTGAAAGAAACAGCTAAGAAGTTGCTAGCCTATGTGGGAGTTTCTTCTCCAACATTGACTGATCGACAGTTAGCAGACTATTACCTAGCAGATCAAGATGTTTATAAGAAGACAGTGGAAAGTTTACCACGTGAGAAACGCCTTGATTCTGATGGGAATCAATTATCTGAGTCTGAGCTTTACAATAACACGGTAAAAAGCATAGATCCAAGTCAATTTACCTACTCGGATGAAGAAAAGAAAGAAATTTACCTCTTTAGCCAACTCAATGCAGTAGAAAATTTTGCGACAGGAACCGTTGCGACAGATTCCTTGACAGATACACAGATTGCCTTGATAGCTTCGGCCTCTAAGAATTTACCTGGTATTAGTATTTCGACTTCGTGGGATCGAAAGGTTCTAGATACCTCACTTTCTTCTATAGTAGGTAGTGTATCCAGTGAAAAAGCTGGTCTCCCAGCTGAAGAAGCAGATGCTTATATTAAAAAGGGCTATTCTCTAAATGACCGTGTTGGAACCTCTTATCTAGAAAAACAATATGAAGAAATCTTGCAAGGAAAACGCTCGGTGAAAGAAATCCATCTAGACAAGTATGGCAACATGGAAAGTGTCGAAAATATCGAAGACGGTACCAAAGGGAACAATATTAAACTGACCATCGATTTGGCATTTCAAGATAGCGTGGACAATCTGCTTAAGAGTTATTTCAATTCTGAGTTAGGAAATGGAGGAGCCAGATATTCTGAAGGTGTTTATGCAGTTGCTTTGAACCCAAAAACAGGTGCAGTTTTGTCTATGTCAGGGCTTAAACATGATTTGAAAACGGGAGATTTAACACCTGATTCCTTGGGAACAGTAACCAATGTCTTTGTCCCAGGTTCGGTTGTCAAGGCGGCGACCATCAGCTCTGGTTGGGAGAATGGAGTCTTATCAGGGAATCAGACCTTGACAGACCAACCGATTGTCTTCCAAGGTTCAGCTCCAATTAATTCTTGGTATACTCAAGCCTACGGTTCATTCCCGATTACAGCTGTGGAAGCCTTGGAGTATTCTTCTAATACCTATATGGTTCAAACGGCTTTGGGTATTATGGGTCAAACCTATCAACCCAATATGTTTGTTTTAACTAACAATTTAGAATCCGCTATGGGGAAACTTCGTTCGACATTTGCTGAATATGGTCTTGGAGCCTCAACAGGCATTGACCTTCCAGATGAGTCAACTGGTTTTATACCAAAAGAGTATAATTTTGCTAATTACATTACCAATGCATTTGGTCAGTTTGATAACTACACCCCAATGCAATTGGCCCAGTATGTTGGAACCATTGCCAACAACGGTGTTCGGATTGCACCTCACATTGTCGAGGGAATTTATGGGAATAATGAACAAGGTGGTTTAGGAAACTTAATCCAATCTATTGATACCAAGGAAATGAATAAAATTAATATTTCTGAGTCTGATGTTTCCATCCTCCAACAAGGATTTTATCAAGTTTCTCACGGGGGGAGTGCTCTGACGACAGGTCGTGCCTTTTCCAATGGTGCAGCTGTATCCATTAGTGGGAAAACAGGTACTGCCGAAAGTTATGTTGCGGGAGGTCAAAAAGCTAACAACACCAACGCCGTGGCCTATGCACCATCAGATAATCCTCAAATCGCTGTAGCTGTTGTCTTCCCTCATAATACCAACCTTACAAACGGTGTCGGACCTTCCATTGCGCGCGATATTATCAATCTTTATAACCAACATCATCCAATGAATTAGAAAGGAACTTATGCTTTATCCAACACCTATAGCTAAACTAATTGACAGTTATTCCAAGTTACCAGGTATCGGGATTAAAACGGCTACCCGTCTGGCATTTTATACGATTGGGATGTCTGATGACGATGTCAATGAATTTGCCAAAAACCTCCTTTCTGCGAAGAGAGAGCTAACCTATTGCACCATCTGTGGTCGTTTGACTGATGACGATCCTTGCTCTATCTGTACCGATCCGACTCGTGACCAGACGACAATTTTAGTTCTCGAGGATAGTCGTGATGTGGCAGCTATGGAGAACATCCAAGAATACCACGGACTCTATCATGTTCTGCATGGTCTGATTTCTCCCATGAATGGCATCAGTCCAGATGATATTAATCTCAAGAGTCTCATGACTCGTCTGATGGACAGTGAAGTTTCAGAGGTAATCGTAGCAACCAATGCTACAGCAGATGGGGAAGCAACTTCCATGTATCTTTCACGTTTGCTCAAGCCAGCTGGGATCAAAGTTACGCGCCTAGCACGTGGTCTTGCTGTGGGGGCAGATATCGAGTATGCGGATGAGGTTACACTCTTACGAGCCATTGAAAATCGGACAGAGCTGTAAGTCTAGACAAATTAACACACTCAATTCATTTATACAAAAATCACAGAGGTCGATATTTGTTTTATCGGTCTCTTTTTAGATTTATTGAGCACCAGCATCAGGTTCAAGTTTCAAAAAAGAAGCAAATATGATATACTAAAGAACGAGTATTCTATTAGAATTGGAACAAATAAAATGAAACAAACGATTATTCTTTTATATGGTGGGCGTAGTGCAGAGCGTGAAGTCTCTGTCCTTTCAGCTGAGAGTGTCATGCGTGCGGTCAACTACGATCGTTTCACAGTCAAGACTTTCTTCATTAGCCAGTCTGGTGACTTTATCAAAACTCAGGAATTTAGCCAGACTCCTGGTCAAGAGGACCGTCTCATGACCAATGAAACCATTGATTGGGATAAGAAAGTTGCTCCAAGTGCTATCTATGAAGAAGGGGCAGTGGTCTTTCCAGTCCTTCATGGTCCGATGGGAGAAGATGGCTCTGTTCAAGGTTTCCTTGAAGTTTTGAAAATGCCTTACGTTGGTTGCAACATCTTGTCATCTAGCCTTGCCATGGACAAAATCACCACCAAGCGTGTTTTGGAATCTGCTGGTATTGCCCAAGTTCCTTATGTGGCCATCGTCGAAGGTGATGATGTGACTGCTAAAATCGCTGAAGTGGAAGAAAAATTGACTTATCCAGTTTTCACAAAACCATCAAACATGGGTTCTAGTGTCGGTATTTCTAAGTCTGAAAATCAAGAAGAACTCCACCAAGCCTTGAAACTTGCCTTCCAATATGACAGTCGTGTCTTGGTTGAGCAAGGAGTGAATGCCCGTGAAATCGAGATTGGTCTCTTGGGCAACTACAATGTCAAAAGCACCCTTCCAGGAGAAGTAGTCAAGGATGTTGCCTTTTATGACTACGATGCCAAGTATATTGATAACAAGATTACTATGGACATCCCAGCCAAGATCAGTGATGATGTGGCAGCTGTCATGCGTCAAAATGCAGAAACTGCCTTCCGTGCCATTGGTGGGCTCGGTCTCTCTCGTTGCGATTTCTTCTATACAGATAAGGGAGAGGTTTTCCTCAACGAGCTCAATACCATGCCAGGTTTTACCCAGTGGTCTATGTACCCACTACTTTGGGACAATATGGGGATCAGCTACCCAGAACTAATTGAGCGTTTGGTTGACCTTGCCAAGGAAAGTTTTAACAAGCGCGAAGCGCATTTGCTATAAAAATGAAAGAGAGGGTAGAAGCCAGAACCGTCACTGCAAGGTGACTTGAGTTCTCGGACTTCAACCCTTTTTAAAGGAGTAGAAATGAAATTAACAATTCATGAAGTGGCCAAAGTTGTCGGAGCTAAAAATGATATCAGCATCTTTGAGGACACCCAGTTAGAAAAAGCTGAGTTTGATAGTCGTTTGATTGCTACAGGGGACTTGTTTGTGCCCCTCAAAGGTGCGCGTGATGGTCACGACTTTATCGAAACAGCTTTTGAAAATGGTGCAGTAGTAACCCTGTCTGAGAAAGAGGTCGCAAATCATCCTTATATTTTAGTAGATGATGTTTTAACTGCTTTTCAACAACTAGCTGCCTACTATCTTGAGAAAACGGGAGTTGATGTCTTTGCAGTTACAGGTTCAAACGGCAAGACAACGACCAAGGATATGTTGGCGCACTTGCTATCAACAACCTACAAAACCTACAAAACACAAGGAAACTATAATAACGAGATTGGCCTTCCCTACACAGTCCTCCATATGCCTGAAGGGACAGAAAAGTTGGTCTTGGAGATGGGACAGGATCACTTGGGAGATATTCATCTCTTGTCTGAATTGGCGCGTCCAAAAACAGCCATCGTGACCTTGGTTGGAGAAGCCCATTTGGCCTTTTTCAAAGACCGTTCTGAGATTGCTAAAGGAAAAATGCAAATTGCAGACGGGATGTCTTCGAATTCCTTGCTCTTGGCACCAGCAGATCCAATTGTAGAGGACTACTTGCCAACTGATAAAAAGGTAGTCCGTTTTGGGCAAGGAGCAGAGTTGGAAATCACAGACTTGGTTGAGCGTAAGGATAGTCTGACCTTTAAGGCTAATTTTTTGGGACAAGTCCTCGATTTGCCAGTGACTGGTAAATACAATGCCACCAATGCTATGATTGCATCCTATGTTGCCCTACAAGAAGGAGTTTCAGAGGAGCAAATTCGTCAGGCTTTCCAACATCTTGAATTGACGCGTAACCGTACCGAGTGGAAGAAAGCAGCCAATGGAGCAGATGTCTTGTCAGATGTTTACAATGCCAATCCAACTGCTATGAAACTGATTTTAGAGACTTTCTCTGCCATTCCGACCAATGAAGGTGGCAAGAAAATTGCAGTGTTGGCGGATATGAAGGAACTGGGCGACCAGTCTATTCAACTTCATAATCAGATGATCTTGAGCCTCTCACCAGATGTGCTTGATACCGTGATTTTCTACGGAGAAGACATTGCTGAATTAGCCCAATTGGCCAGTCAAATGTTCCCAATCGGCCATGTTTATTACTTCAAAAAAACAGCCAACGAGGATCAATTGGAGGCTATGACTAAGCAGGTCAAAGAAAGCCTTGGAGATAATGACCAGATCCTGCTCAAAGGATCCAACTCTATGAATTTAGCCAAGCTGGTAGAAAGTTTAGAACATGAAGACAAGTGATTTTGTCAAGTATTTGCAAAGAATGATTGCCATTACAGATACTGGATTAACATTTACAAAGGATCCTTTTGACCACGAGCGTTATGAGGACTTGCGAAGTCTGTTATCTGAAATGTTGAATCAAGCATCAGACCTTGATACGGAAGAAGTGGCAGAAGTCTTGAAGCCAACGTCCGCTTATGCGACTCCTTTAATGGATGTTCGTGCTTGGATTGTTGAGGATGAAAAAGTATGTCTAGTTAGGGGACAGGGAGAGGATAGTTGGGCTTTGCCAGGTGGCTTTGGTGAGGTTGGCTATTCTCCAACTGAAAATATTCTCAAGGAAATTGAAGAAGAAACTGGCTTTGAAGCTAAAGTTGAAAGACTGCTAGCTGTTTTTGATACCAATCGTTTCCAACTACAGAGCAAACAGTATGCAAAGTTTGTTTTTGAATGTAAGCTTCTCGCTGGGCAATTCCAAGAAAATCAAGAAATTGCTGACCTTCAATTTTTTGCCATTGACCAACTGCCGAACTTATCTGAAAAACGCATTACCAAAGAGCAAATAGAGATTCTTTGGCAGGTTTATCAAGATCAGAGGGAGCAATATCTTGACTAAAAAGATGATTATCGTATTTCTAAATCCATTTTTGACAAATAGCATGGTATAATAATATTCAGGAAAATTTTGAATCATGAGGAAGACTAGATGAATTTATGGGATATTTTCTTTACGACTCAGGCAAGCGAGCCACCCAAGTTTGATCTTTTTTGGTATGTTAGCCTATTTACGCTCTTAGCCTTGACCTTTTATACAGCCTATCACTATCGTGAAAAGAAGGTTTACCAACGATTTTTCCAAATCTTGCAGGCTGTTCAGTTGATCCTACTTTATGGTTGGTATGGGGTCAATCATATGCCGCTGTCAGAAAGCCTACCTTTTTACCATTGCCGTATGGCTATGTTTGTGGTGCTCTTGCTTCCTGGTCAGTCTAAATATAGGCAGTATTTTGCATTACTAGGAACATTTGGGACATTAGCAGCCTTTATTTATCCAGTTCCAGATGCCTATCCTTTCCCACATATTGCGATTTTATCCTTTATCTTTGGCCACTTAGCTCTCTTGGGGAACTCTCTAGTTTATCTATTGAGACAGTATGATGCACGATTGTTGGATGTGAAGGGAATTTTTCTCATGACCTTTGCCCTAAATGCCTTAATTTTTGTGGTCAATTTAGTAACAGGTGGAGATTATGGATTCTTGACAAAACCACCATTGATTGGGGACCATGGCTTAGTAGCTAATTATTTAATCGTTTCCCTGGCCTTATCAGCGGCGATTACGTTAACAAAGAAAATCTTGGAACTATTTTTAGCACAAGAAGCAGAAAAAATGACTGCAAAGAAAGCTTAGAAATGAGCTTTCTTTTTTCATAAATCTGATTTTTTATAATTTGTTTGGAAAATAAAAAAGCTGATGAGCGAAAGTGAAAAAATAGCAAGTAAATTTAGGAAAAAACTAAGCACGATTGGATTTTTTGTGTTATAATATTCTGTGAATAGCTATGTCCTGTTTTAGCTATATTGAATAGAAGTTTGAAACTTGGAAGAGAGAGGATGCGATGTAATGGCTAGAGATGGTTTTTTTACAGGCTTAGATATCGGAACTAATTCCATTAAGGTATTGGTTGCTGAGCTTAGAAATGGTGAACTAAACGTAATTGGTGTAAGTAATGCCAAGAGCAAAGGTGTAAAGGATGGGATTATCGTTGATATTGAAGCGGCAGCAAGTGCTATCAAGTCAGCTATTTCCCAAGCAGAAGAGAAGGCTGGCATTTCAATTAAATCAGTGAATGTTGGTTTGCCTGGAAATCTTTTGCAAGTAGAACCAACTCAAGGAATGATTCCCGTTACATCTGATACAAAAGAAATTACAGATCAAGATGTTGAAAATGTTGTCAAATCAGCCTTGACAAAGAGTATGACACCAGATCGTGAAGTCATTACTTTTATTCCAGAAGAATTTATCGTAGATGGTTTTCAAGGTATTCGTGACCCACGTGGTATGATGGGGGTTCGTCTTGAAATGCGTGGCTTACTTTACACAGGTCCGCGTACTATTCTTCACAATTTACGCAAGACAGTTGAGCGCTCAGGTGTTCAAGTTGAAAATATTATTATTTCACCATTGGCTTTGGTTCGTTCAGTCTTGAACGAAGGGGAGCGTGAATTTGGAGCTACTGTGATTGATATGGGAGCAGGTCAAACAACTGTTGCTACAATCCGTAACCAAGAACTCCAGTTTACAAATATTCTTCAAGAAGGTGGAGATTATGTCACAAAAGATATCTCTAAAGTCTTGAAGACTTCACAGAAATTAGCTGAAGGATTGAAATTGAACTATGGGGAAGCCTACCCATCACTTGCCAGCAATGAAACCTTCCAAGTTGAAGTGATTGGTGAAGTAGAGCCTGTAGAAGTTACAGAAAGCTACTTGGCAGAGATTATTTCAGCTCGCATTAAACACATTTTTGAACAGATTAAACAAGAGTTGGAAAGAAGACATTTGTTGGATCTTCCAGGTGGAATTGTTCTGATTGGTGGAAATGCTATTTTACCAGGTATTGTAGAACTTGCACAGGAAGTTTTTGACGTTGGTGTCAAACTTTACGTTCCAAATCAAGTTGGAATTCGTAATCCTGCCTTTGCTCATGTGATTAGCTTGTCTGAATTTGCTGGTCAATTGACTGAAGTGCATTTGTTAGCACAACGAGCAGTCAAGGGTGAAGATACCTTGCGTCACCAACCAATCAATTTTGGTGGGATGATCCAACGTGTTACGCAGGTGTCACAACCTACTCCTATTCAACCAGCTTCAAATACAGAGGTTGAACCATCAGCTTCTACGAACGTAGTTGCTCCGAAAGAGGATAAAGTATCTTCTCAAAATAAACAAAAAATCGCAGATCGCTTCCGTGGCTTAATCGGAAGTATGTTTGATGAATAAAAGAGGAAAATAAACTATGACATTTTCATTTGATACAGCGGCTGCTCAAGGTGCAGTTATTAAAGTAATCGGTGTTGGTGGAGGTGGCGGTAACGCTATTAACCGCATGGTTGACGAAGGTGTTACGGGTGTAGAATTTATCGCAGCAAACACAGATGTACAAGCTTTGAGTAGTACAAAAGCTGAGACCGTAATTCAGTTGGGTCCTAAATTGACACGTGGTTTGGGTGCTGGAGGTCAACCTGAAGTTGGTCGAAAAGCTGCTGAAGAGAGCGAAGAAACATTGACAGCTGCTATCAGTGGAGCGGATATGGTCTTCATTACTGCTGGTATGGGTGGAGGATCAGGTACTGGTGCAGCTCCTGTTATTGCCCGTATTGCTAAAGATTTAGGTGCTCTTACTGTTGGTGTTGTGACACGTCCTTTTGGTTTTGAAGGAAGCAAACGTGGACAATTTGCTGTTGAAGGAATCAATCAACTTCGTGAACATGTAGATACTCTATTGATTATTTCAAACAACAACTTGCTTGAAATTGTTGATAAGAAAACTCCTCTTCTTGAAGCACTTAGCGAAGCAGATAACGTACTTCGTCAAGGTGTTCAAGGAATTACTGACTTGATTACAAACCCTGGTTTGATTAATCTTGACTTTGCCGATGTGAAAACAGTTATGGCAAATAAAGGGAACGCCCTAATGGGTATTGGTATTGGTAGTGGAGAAGAACGTGTGGTAGAAGCAGCTCGTAAAGCAATCTACTCACCACTTCTTGAAACAACGATTGACGGTGCAGAGGATGTCATCGTCAACGTTACTGGTGGACTTGACTTGACTTTGATTGAAGCAGAAGAAGCATCGGAAATCGTTAACCAAGCAGCTGGTCAAGGAGTGAACATCTGGCTCGGAACATCTATCGATGAAAGCATGCGTGATGAAATTCGCGTAACAGTTGTTGCAACAGGTGTTCGTCAAGATCGTGTTGAAAAAGTTGTTGGACATGCACCAAAACAAGTTGTTCGTCATGAACAAGTGAGCCCAAGTTATACACGTAACTATGACCGTCACTATGACATGGCTGAAACTGCAGAAATTCCAAGTCCAGCACCTCGCCGTACAGAAACTTCTAAAACATCAGCATTTGGTGATTGGGATTTGCGACGTGAGACGATTGTTCGTCCAACTGATTCCCTTGTATCACCAGTTGAACGTTTCGAAGCACCATCTTTAGAAGAGGACGAATTAGAAACTCCTCCATTTTTCAAAAATCGTTAAGTAAATGAATTTGAAAGAAAATACAGAACGTGTTTTTCAACAAATTAAAGATGCAAGTCAGCAGGCAGGAAGAGAAGATAATTCTGTTTCAGTTGTTGCTGTTACAAAATATGTAGACGTACCGACAGCGGAGGCTTTGCTTCCGCTAGGTGTGTATCATATTGGTGAAAATCGTGTAGATAAGTTCCTTGAGAAATATGAAGCTTTAAAAGACAGAGATGTCAGCTGGCATTTGATTGGTACTTTGCAAAGACGCAAGGTCAAAGATGTCATTCAGTATGTTGATTATTTCCACGCTTTGGATTCATTAAAGCTAGCAGAGGAAATTCAAAAGAGAAGTGACCGAGTTGTTAAGTGTTTCTTACAAGTAAATATCTCAAAGGAAGAGAGCAAACATGGTTTTTCAAAGGAAGAACTACTGGAGCTCTTGCCAGAATTAGCAACCTTAGATAAAATTGAATATGTAGGCTTGATGACTATGGCTCCTTTTGAAGCTAGTAGTGATGAGTTGAAAGAAATTTTTAAAGCTACACAGGATTTGCAACTAGAAATTAGAGAAAAACAAATTTCCAATATGCCAATGACGGACTTGAGTATGGGTATGAGTCGTGACTACAAGGAAGCGATTGAATTCGGCTCAACATTTGTCAGAGTTGGCACAGCATTTTTTAAGTAGGAAAGAAATATGTCTTTAAAAGATAGATTTGATAGATTTATAGATTATTTTACAGAAGATGGAGAAGATACGGCTAATACGTATCAGCCTAAAGCTGAGGAACCGATTGTGGCTCCAGTTCCTTCCGTAAAAGAGTTACCTCAACAAGCTGCGACTGCGCCATCTAAAGAAAAAAACATTACTCGTCTTCATGCTCGTCAACAAGAATTGGCTATGCAAAGTCAACGTTATACTGATAAGGTGACGATTGATGTTCGTTATCCACGCAAATATGAAGATGCTACAGAAATTGTTGATTTATTAGCTGGTAACGAAAGTATTTTGATTGATTTTCAATACATGACGGAAGTTCAAGCACGTCGTTGTTTGGATTATCTGGATGGGGCACGTCATGTTTTAGCTGGTAACATGAAAAAGGTAGCATCTACTATGTACTTGCTGACACCAGTTGATGTTGTTGTCAATATTGAAGATATCAAAATACCAGATGAATCACAAAATGGTGAATTTGGTTTTGACATGAAACGTACGAGAGTGAAATAATGCTCTTTCTCATTCGTTTTATTCAAAATGCAGTGGATATCTATTCACTGATTTTAGTCGTTTTTGCTCTGATGTCTTGGTTCCCAAATGCTTATGAGTCACGGCTAGGTCGCTTGATTATTAGCTTAGTGAAACCGATAATAGCTCCTTTACAACGCTTACCCCTTCAGATTGCAGGTCTTGACTTGTCTGTATGGATTGCGGTATTATTAGTACATTTTATAGGGAACCAATTGATTCGACTTTTAGTGATTTTTCTATGAACAAGATGATTTATCAACACTTTTCTAAGAATGATTCGTCTTTTATTGATAAGGGAGTAGAATGGATAAAAAAGGTAGAAGATTCTTATTCTCCTTTTTTAAGCCCCTTTGTAAATCCTCATCAAGAAGAGATTTTAAAAGTTCTAGCATCAACCAACGGCATCTCCTACATGAGCAGTCGGCAGTTTCTTGAAACTGAATATGTACGGATACTCCTGTATCCTGATTATTTTGAGCCTGAATTCACTGATTTTGAACTATCCTTGCAGGAAATAGTTTATCCTAATAAGTTTGAACGATTAACACATGCAAAAATATTAGGGACTGTTTTAAATCAGCTGGGAATTGATAGGAAGTTATTTGGTGATATCTTGGTCAACGAAGAAAGGGCACAGATTATCATTAATCGACAATTTATGCTCCTTTTTCAAGACGGCATTACGAAAATTGCTCGTTTACCGGTTCGTCTAGAAGAGCGGGATTTTACTGAGAAAATTGCTACAGTAGAAGATTATCAAGAATTAGATATTTGTATCGCTAGTTCTAGATTAGATGTCTTTCTAGCAGGTGTCTTCAAACTGTCTAGAAATCAGGCAAGTCAGTTAATTGAAAAACAGGCAGTTCAAGTTAATTACCATTTAGTTGAAAAATCAGATTATATGGTTCAAGTTGGTGATTTGGTTAGTGTAAGGAAATTTGGTCGATTGAAACTCATTAGAGATAATGGGCAAACAAAAAAAGATAAAAAGAAATTAACGGTCCAATTGTTATTAAGTAAGTGAGGAAAAATATGCCAATTACATCGTTAGAAATCAAAGATAAAACCTTTAGCACACGCTTCAGAGGGTTTGATCAAGAAGAAGTAGATGAGTTTTTAGATATTGTAGTCCGTGATTATGAAGATTTAGTCCGCTCTAATCATGATAAGGATTTACATATTAAGAGTTTGGAAGAGCGTTTGTCTTACTTTGATGAGATGAAAGATTCATTGAGTCAATCTGTATTGATTGCACAAGATACAGCTGAACGAGTAAAACAAGCTGCAGCTGAACGTTCAAACAATATTATCCATCAAGCAGAGCAAGATGCACAACGTTTATTGGAAGAAGCTAAGTACAAGGCAAATGAAATTCTTCGTCACGCAACTGATAATGCTAAGAAAGTTGCTGTTGAAACAGAAGAATTGAAGAACAAGAGTCGTGTCTTCCATCAACGTCTTAAATCTACAATTGAGAGCCAGTTAGCAATTGTCGAATCTTCAGATTGGGAAGATATTCTTCGCCCAACAGCGACTTATCTTCAGACAAGTGATGAGGCCTTCAAAGAAGTGGTCAGCGAAGTCTTAGGTGACTCTGTCTTGCAACAACATCCAGAGGAAGAACCGATTGATATTACTCGCCAGTTTTCTCCCGAGGAAATGGCAGAGTTGCAAGCGCGTATCGAAGCGGCTAATAAGGAACTTGCAGAAGCTGAAGCAAGAGCCGAGCAGGAACAAATGGTTTCATCAGCTCCGGTTGTTGAAGAAAGTCCAGCTCATCCAGTTGGTCCAATGTATGAAGAGCCAGAAGTAGTCCCAAGCCATTACTCAGGCCCAACGCCCGCTACTGAAGCTGTAAACTCAGAATCAGGTTTTACGGCTCCGCAAGAATCTGTTACAATTTTATAAGAAATATTCTGAGAACAATATCTTATCCTTATATTTCCAGCGAGCAGGAGATGGTGTGAGTCCTGTAATCCCTATTGATAAGATTATCCTCTCAAACAATCAAGTCTGAATGGAGTAAGATTTGACGTTTCCCACGTTACGGGTTAAGAGGAAAAAAGCATAGTCTTTTTTCGAATAAAGGTGGTACCACGATTTTCGTCCTTTTTGGCAGTCGTGGTTTTTAATTTGTTATTATTTATAAAGGAGATACCATGAAACTTAAAGATACCCTTAATCTTGGGAAAACTGAATTCCCAATGCGTGCAGGTCTTCCTACTAAAGAGCCAGTTTGGCAAAAAGAATGGGATGATGCAAAGCTATATCAACGTCGTCAAGAATTGAACCAAGGGAAACCACATTTTACCTTGCATGATGGGCCTCCATATGCTAATGGGAATATCCACGTAGGGCATGCTATGAACAAGATTTCAAAAGATATCATTGTTCGCTCAAAATCTATGTCAGGTTTTTACGCACCATTTATCCCTGGTTGGGACACTCATGGTCTGCCAATCGAGCAAGTTTTGGCAAAACAAGGTGTCAAACGTAAAGAAATGGACTTGGTTGAGTACTTGAAACTTTGCCGCGAATACGCTCTTTCTCAAGTAGATAAACAACGTGAAGACTTTAAACGTTTGGGTGTTTCTGGTGATTGGGAAAATCCATATGTGACTTTGACTCCTGACTATGAAGCAGCCCAAATCCGTGTATTTGGTGAAATGGCTAATAAAGGTTATATCTACCGTGGTGCCAAGCCAGTTTACTGGTCTTGGTCATCTGAATCTGCTCTTGCTGAAGCAGAGATTGAATACCATGACTTGGTTTCAACTTCCCTTTACTATGCCAATAAGGTAAAAGATGGCAAAGGTGTTCTAGATACAGATACTTACATCGTAGTCTGGACAACAACTCCATTTACCATCACAGCTTCTCGTGGTTTGACTGTTGGTGCAGATATTGATTACGTTTTGGTTCAACCTGCTGGTGAAGATCGCAAGTTTGTGGTTGCTGCAGAATTGTTGAATAGCTTGTCTGAAAAATTTGGCTGGGTTGATGTTCAAGTCTTGGCAACTTACCGTGGTCAAGAACTCAACCACATCGTAACAGAACACCCATGGGATACAGCTGTAGATGAATTGGTTATCCTTGGTGATCACGTTACGACTGACTCTGGTACAGGTATTGTCCATACAGCCCCAGGTTTCGGTGAAGACGACTACAATGTTGGTATTGCTAATGGTCTTGAAGTCGCAGTTACTGTTGACGAACGTGGTATCATGATGAAGAATGCTGGTCCTGAGTTTGAAGGTCAATTCTATGACAAGGTTGTTCCAACTGTTATTGAAAAACTTGGCAGCCTCCTTCTTGCCCAAGAAGAAATCTCTCACTCATACCCATTTGACTGGCGTACTAAGAAACCAATCATCTGGCGTGCAGTTCCACAATGGTTTGCCTCAGTTTCTAAATTCCGACAAGAAATCTTGGACGAAATTGAAAAAGTGAAATTCCACTCAGAATGGGGTAAAGTCCGTCTTTACAATATGATTCGTGACCGTGGCGACTGGGTTATCTCTCGTCAACGTGCTTGGGGTGTCCCGCTTCCTATCTTCTATGCTGAAGACGGTACAGCTATCATGACTGCTGAAACGATTGAACATGTGGCTCAACTCTTTGAAGTACATGGTTCAAGCATTTGGTGGGAACGTGATGCTAAGGACCTCTTGCCAGAAGGATTTAGCCACCCAGGCTCACCAAATGGCGAGTTCAAGAAAGAAACAGATATCATGGACGTTTGGTTTGACTCAGGTTCATCATGGAATGGAGTCGTAGTAAACCGTCCTGAGTTGACTTACCCAGCAGACCTTTATCTAGAAGGTTCTGACCAATACCGTGGTTGGTTCAACTCTTCACTCATCACATCTGTTGCCAACCATGGCGTAGCACCTTACAAACAAATCTTGTCACAAGGTTTTGCCCTTGACGGTAAAGGTGAGAAGATGTCTAAATCTCTTGGAAATACCATTGCTCCAAGCGATGTTGAAAAACAATTTGGTGCTGAAATCTTGCGTCTTTGGGTAACAAGTGTAGACTCAAGCAACGACGTGCGTATCTCTATGGATATCTTGAGTCAAGTCTCTGAAACTTACCGTAAGATTCGTAACACTCTTCGTTTCTTGATTGCCAATACATCTGACTTTAACCCAACTCAAGATGTAGTCACTTACGATGAACTTCGTTCAGTTGATAAGTACATGACGATTCGCTTTAACCAGCTTGTTAAGACCATTCGTGATGCTTACGCAAACTTTGAATTCTTGACAATCTACAAGGCCTTGGTGAACTTTATCAACGTTGACTTGTCAGCATTCTACCTTGATTTTGCTAAAGATGTTGTTTACATCGAAGGTGCCAAATCATTGGAACGCCGTCAAATGCAGACTGTCTTCTATGACATTCTTGTGAAAATCACCAAACTCTTGACACCAATCCTTCCTCACACTGCGGAAGAAATCTGGTCATATCTTGAGTTTGAAGCAGAAGACTTCGTTCAATTGTCAGAATTGCCAGAAGCGGAAACTTTTGCTAATCAAGAAGAAGTCTTGGATACATGGGCAGCCTTCATGGATTTCCGAGGACAAGCTCAAAAAGCCTTGGAAGAAGCTCGTAATGCCAAAGTAATCGGTAAATCACTTGAAGCTCACTTGACTGTTTATCCAAACGAAGTTGTGAAAACTTTACTCGAAGCAGTAAACAGCAATGTAGCTCAACTCTTGATCGTGTCAGACTTGACCATCGCAGAAGGACCAGCTCCAGAATCTGCCGTTAGTTTCGAAGATGTAGCCTTCACAGTAGACCGTGCTGCAGGCCAAGTATGTGACCGTTGTCGTCGTATCGACCCAACAACAGCAGAACGCAGCTACCAGGCAGTCATCTGTGACCACTGTGCAAGCATCGTAGAAGAAAACTTTGCGGACGCAGTCGCAGAAGGATTTGAAGAGAAATAAGGTTGTTGTATGATACTAATAAGGAAAAGGATTGCCAAACAGTCCTTTCCTTTTTGGTTTTGACTAGCTTTTTTGTGAAAAATTGTGTAAAATAGAATAGATAAACGAGGGGAAACCTCGGAAAATTTAAAGGAGAATCCATCTAATGGTAAAATTGGTTTTTGCTCGCCACGGTGAGTCTGAATGGAACAAAGCTAACCTTTTCACTGGTTGGGCTGATGTTGATTTGTCTGAAAAAGGTACACAACAAGCGATTGACGCTGGTAAATTGATCAAAGAAGCTGGTATCGAATTTGACCAAGCTTACACTTCAGTATTGAAACGTGCGATCAAAACAACTAACTTGGCTCTTGAAGCTTCTGACCAATTGTGGGTTCCAGTTGAAAAATCATGGCGCTTGAACGAACGTCACTACGGTGGTTTGACTGGTAAAAACAAAGCTGAAGCTGCTGAACAATTTGGTGATGAGCAAGTTCACATCTGGCGTCGTTCATACGATGTATTGCCTCCAAACATGGACCGTG
This sequence comes from uncultured Streptococcus sp., assembly GCF_963521865.1. Taxonomy (GTDB): domain Bacteria; phylum Bacillota; class Bacilli; order Lactobacillales; family Streptococcaceae; genus Streptococcus. The sequence goes on along the minus strand of NZ_CAUQWY010000028.1, from coordinate 6,750 downwards.
ATGATGAGCACTCAGCTCACACAGACCGTCGTTACGCTTCACTTGACGATTCAGTTATTCCAGATGCTGAAAACTTGAAAGTGACTTTGGAACGTGCCCTTCCATTCTGGGAAGATAAAATCGCTCCAGCTCTTAAAGATGGTAAAAACGTATTCGTAGGAGCTCACGGTAACTCAATCCGTGCCCTTGTAAAACACATCAAAGGTTTGTCAGATGACGAAATCATGGACGTGGAAATCCCTAACTTCCCACCATTGGTATTCGAATTCGACGAAAAATTGAACGTAGTTTCTGAATACTACCTTGGAAAATAAAAAAATGTAAGTCTAGAATTGATTTCTAGGCTTTTTATGTTAGTATGGTAGTATGATAAGGAATAAAAAACAAGATTATGTATTGGCCTACAAGCAACCAGCATCAACAACATATAAGGGTTGGGAAGAAGAGGCCTTACCGATAGGCAATGGTTCTTTAGGGGCTAAAGTATTTGGGCTTATAGGTGCTGAACGGATTCAATTTAATGAAAAAAGTCTCTGGTCTGGAGGTCCACTTTCTAATAGTTCAGATTATCAGGGTGGAAATCTTCAGGACCAGTATGCTTTTATAGCTGAGATTCGGCAGGATTTGGAAAAGAGAGATTACAATCGAGCTAAGGAACTGGCTGAACAGCACCTAGTTGGGCCCCAAACGAGTCAATATGGGACCTATCTGTCCTTTGGAGATATTTTCATTGAGTTCAGCCAGCAAGGCACAACTTTGTCTCAGGTGACGGACTATCAGAGACAGCTGAATATTAGTAAGGCGCTTGCGACGACTTCTTATGCCTATAAGGGAACGCGATTTGAACGTGAAGCCTTTGCGAGTTTTCCAGATGATCTATTGGTTCAACATTTTACTAAGGAAGGGTTGGAAACTCTAGATTTTACTATAGAACTATCTTTGACCTGTGATTTGGCTTCTGATGGAAAGTATGAGCAGGAAAAATCTGATTACAAGGAGTGTAAGTTGGATATTACTGATTCTCATATCTTGATGAAGGGAAGAGTTAAGGATAATAATCTGCAATTTGCTAGTTATCTAGCTTGGGAAACGGATGGAGACATTATAGTCAGGTCAGATAAGGTTCAGATATCAGGGGCTAGTTATACTAATCTCTTCTTGGCGGCTAAGACGGATTTTGCTCAAAATCCTGCTAGCAATTATCGCAAGAAACTAGATTTAGTGCAACAGATGATAGACTTGGTGGAGACAGCTAAAGAAAAGGACTATGCCCAATTGAAATCAAGGCATATTGAGGACTACCAAGCCTTATTCCAGCGTGTTCAATTGGATTTGGGAGCTGATGTTGACGCATCCACTACAGATGATTTGCTAAAAAATTATAAGCCACAAGAGGGGCAGGCTTTGGAGGAGTTGTTCTTCCAGTATGGACGGTATTTATTGATTAGTTCGTCCAGAGACTGCCCAGATGCGCTACCAGCTAACCTACAGGGAGTCTGGAATGCGGTCGACAATCCTCCTTGGAATTCGGACTATCACTTAAATGTCAATCTGCAGATGAATTATTGGCCAGCCTATGTTACCAATCTCCTAGAGATGGCCTTTCCGGTCATCAACTATGTAGATGATTTGCGTGTTTATGGTCGTCTAGCAGCTGCAAGGTATACAGGAATCGTCTCTCAGGAAGGGGAGGAGAATGGTTGGCTGGTTCATACTCAAGCGACTCCTTTTGGCTGGACGGCACCTGGTTGGGATTACTATTGGGGTTGGTCTCCAGCTGCCAATGCGTGGATGATGCAAACTGTTTATGAAGCCTATTCATTTTATAGGGACCAAGACTATCTTAGGGAGAAAATTTATCCCATGTTGAGGGAAACGGTTCGTTTTTGGAATGATTTTTTACATAAGGATCAGCAGGCGCAGCGTTGGGTGTCTTCTCCGTCTTATTCTCCAGAACATGGGCCGATTTCGATTGGCAATACCTATGACCAATCTCTGATTTGGCAGTTATTTCATGATTTTATTCAGGCTGCTCAGGAATTGGGACTGGATGAGGCTTTGTTGACTGAGGTCAAGGAGAAGTTTGACTTGCTTAATCCTCTTCAAATCACTCAATCTGGTCGAATCAGGGAGTGGTATGAGGAGGAAGAGCAGTATTTTCAAAATGAGAAAGTGGAGGCCCAGCATCGGCATGCTTCCCATCTAGTGGGACTCTATCCTGGCAATCTCTTTAGCTACAAGGGACAAGAGTATATTGAAGCGGCGCGTGCTAGCCTCAATGATCGTGGAGATGGCGGCACAGGCTGGTCCAAGGCTAATAAGATCAATCTTTGGGCGCGTCTAGGAGATGGCAATCGAGCCCATAAATTATTAGCAGAGCAGTTAAAGACATCCACCTTGTCAAATCTTTGGTGTAGCCATCCTCCTTTTCAGATAGATGGTAATTTTGGTGCTAGCAGTGGAATGGCAGAAATGTTACTCCAGTCTCATACAGCTTATCTGGTACCTCTAGCCGCCCTACCCGATGCATGGTCAACAGGTTCTGTTTCAGGCTTAATGGCACGTGGACATTTTGAAGTTAGCATGAGTTGGGAGGATAAAAAACTCTTACAGATGACCATTTTATCAAGAAGTGGAGGAGATTTGCGAGTCTCTTATCCAGGTATTGAGAAGAGTGTGATTAAAATGAATCAAGAAAAAATAAAAGCGAAATGCATGGAGAAAGATTGTATTTCGGTGGCAACAGTAGAAGGTGATCTGGTTCAATTTTATTTTTAAGAAGATAATAGAAGGCAGTGATTTTAGACTGCCTTTTAATAAGGATTTAAGAATGTAAGCAGTTTCCAACTAGCTGAAAAAGCGTTATAATGGTAGTAGGAAGTAATTTGTTTGAGAGAGGGTGGCACTGATGGCTTATATTGAGATGAAACACTGTTACAAGCGTTATCAGGTTGGGGACACGGAGATTGTGGCCAATCGCGATGTGAATTTTGAGATCGAAAAGGGTGAATTGGTTATTATTCTAGGTGCGTCTGGTGCAGGCAAGTCAACGGTTCTTAACCTTCTTGGGGGAATGGATACCAATGATGAAGGGGAAATCTGGATTGATGGTGCCAATATTGCAGACTATAGTTCCCACCAGAGAACCAATTACCGCCGCAATGATGTCGGTTTTGTTTTTCAGTTTTATAATCTAGTTTCCAATCTGACAGTTAAGGAAAATGTGGAGTTGGCTTCAGAAATCGTGACAGATGCCTTGAATCCTGAACAGGTCTTGACAGATGTAGGTCTGGCTCATCGTCTCAATAACTTTCCAGCCCAGCTTTCTGGAGGAGAGCAACAGCGAGTCTCCATTGCACGCGCAGTAGCCAAAAATCCTAAGATCCTCCTTTGTGATGAACCGACTGGAGCCTTGGATTATCAGACAGGTAAGCAGGTTTTGAAAATCCTCCAAGATATGTCTCGTCAAAAGGGAGCGACGGTGATCATCGTGACTCATAATGGAGCTTTGGCGCCCATTGCGGATCGCGTGATTCATATGCACGATGCCAGTGTCAAGGATGTGGTGATCAACCAGCATCCTCAGGATATTGACAGTTTGGAGTACTAGCATGATCAAGCGAAAAACTTATTGGAAGGACTTGATTCAGTCCTTCACAGGCTCCAAGGGGCGTTTTTTATCCATCTTAACCTTGATGATGTTAGGGTCTCTAGCCTTAGTAGGCCTCAAAGTGACTAGCCCCAACATGGAGGCGACCGCCAATGACTATTTAACGACTGCTCAAACCTTGGATTTGGCAGTTATGTCTAATTATGGTTTGGATCAAGCAGATCAAGAAGAACTAGAACAGATAGAGGGCGCAGAGGTTGAGTTTGGATATTTGACAGATGTGACTATGGAGAATGGCCAGGATGCCATTCGGCTGTACTCCAAACCAGAGCGAATTTCAACCTTTCAGCTAAGAGAGGGACGACTTCCTCAGTCAGACAAGGAAATCGCTTTGGCCACTCATTTGCAAGGCCAATACAGCGTGGGACAGGGGATTAGCTTTAAAGAAAAAGAAGAGGGGCATTCCTCTTTAAAAGACCATACCTATACTATTACTGGTTTTGTGGATTCGGCTGAAATCCTCTCCCAGCGAGATATGGGCTACGCAGGAAGTGGAAGTGGGACTCTGACCGCTTACGGGGTGATTTTATCTAGTCAGTTTAATCAGAAAGTCTACAATATAGCTCGTTTGAAATATCAAGATTTAGCAGGTTTAAATGCCTTTTCATCAGATTATGAAGAAAAATCCAAGCAACATCAGGAAGACCTTGAACAAGCTTTGTCAGATAATGGCAAGGCACGTCTGCAACTCTTGAAAAAAGAAGGGCAAGAATCTCTCGATAAGGGGCAAGAGAATCTTGACAAGGCTCAGACTAATTTGCAGGAAGGCAAGCGTCGTTTAGCTACTGCTCAAGCTCGTATACAGGCTCAAGAAAGTCAACTAGCCTTGCTTCCTCAAGCTCAAAGAGAGCAGTCTCGTGCTCAATTTACCCAAGCCAAGCAGGAATTGGGCAAGGAAGAGGATAGACTAAAGCAGGCTGAACAAAATCTAGCCCAAGAAAAGGAAAAACTAGAAAAACATCAGCAAGTTTTGGATGATTTGGCTGAGCCAAGGTATCAGGTCTATAATCGTCAGACCATACCAGGTGGTCAGGGCTATCTCATGTATAGCAATGCTTCATCCAGTATTCGAGCAGTGGGCAATATCTTTCCTGTGGTGCTTTATGCCGTAGCAGCCATGGTGACCTTTACGACCATGACTCGCTTTGTGGATGAAGAGCGAACACATGCTGGGATTTTTAAGGCCTTGGGCTATCGTAGTAAGGATATTATCGCTAAATTTCTCCTCTACGGTCTAGTAGCTGGGACTGTCGGAACAGCTCTAGGTAGTATACTTGGCCATTATTTACTAGCCAGTGTGATTTCAAGTGTCATTACAAAAGGCATGGTGGTGGGAGAAACCCAGATTCAGTTCTATTGGACCTATAGCTTACTGGCTCTTATCTTGAGTTGGTTGGCGAGTGTGTTACCAGCCTATCTGGTGGCTAGGAGGGAACTTCATGATGAAGCAGCCCAGCTTTTACTGCCTAAACCTCCTGTTAAAGGGGCTAAAATCTTACTGGAGCGCATCGGTTTTATCTGGCGCCGTCTCAGTTTTACTCATAAGGTAACAGCCCGCAATATCTTCCGTTATAAGCAGCGGATGTTGATGACGATCTTTGGTGTGGCAGGTTCTGTAGCCCTGCTCTTTGCAGGTTTGGGAATCCAATCCTCTGTAGCAGGAGTTCCGTCTAGACAGTTTCAACAAATCCAACAGTATCAGATGATTGTCTCTGAAAATCCTAGTGCTACCAATCAGGACAAGGCAGAGCTAGAAGAAGTGTTGAAAGGGCAGGATATCCAAGCCTACCAGAAAATCTATTCTAAAACGCTAGACAAGAATTTCAAAGGTAAGGCTGGTCTTCAAACCATTACCCTTATGATGACAGAGAAGGAGGATTTGACACCCTTTATCCATCTGAAACATCATCAGCAGGAACTGACATTAAAAGATGGCGTCGTTATTACAGCTAAACTTGCCCAGCTGGCAGGTGTCAAGGTTGGGCAGACTCTAGAAATTGAAGGTAAGGAACTAACGGTCGCTGCCATTTCTGAGAATTACGTTGGTCACTTTATTTATATGAGTCAGGCTAGCTATGAGCAAATTTATGGACAGCTAGTCCAAGCCAACACTTATTTGGTCTCGCTAAAGGATTCTAGTGCGCCTAGTATCGAAAGACAGGCCGGCTTACTTATGAATCAAGCTGCGGTGTCCAGCGTTGTCCAGAATGCTTCAGCCATTCGGCTCTTTGACTCTGTCGCTAGCTCACTCAATCAGACCATGACCATCTTAGTTATCGTATCGGTTCTGTTGGCTATCGTTATCCTCTACAATCTGACCAATATCAACGTGGCTGAGAGAATCCGTGAACTCTCCACTATCAAGGTTCTCGGTTTTCATAATAATGAAGTCACCCTCTACATTTACCGTGAGACGATTGTGCTGTCCCTTGTGGGAATCGTCCTTGGTCTAGTAGCTGGTTTCTATTTACATCAATTTTTGATTCAAATGATTTCGCCTGCGACTATTCTCTTTTATCCGCAGGTAGGTTGGGAAGTCTATGTAATCCCAGTGTTAGCAGTAAGCACCATTTTAACCTTGCTTGGTTTCCTTGTTAATCGCCATCTGAGAAAGGTTGATATGCTTGAAGCCTTGAAATCTGTAGAGTAATACTCAATAAAAATCTCTTCAAATCACGTCAGCTATATCCACAACCTCAAAACAGTGTCTTGAGCAACCTACGGCTAGTTTCCTAGTTTGCTCTTTGATTTTCATTGAGTATAAGGTAGTTGTTTTTATCTGATTGAAATTATATTTACTCGTAAATCATGACCACCCGTCAAACGGATGGTTTGTCCCAGGGCTATAAGCCCAAATTACCAGCCAGCGCCTAAAGACGCTGGCTTTCACGTTGTTCAAGCCTCATTTCTCTTGACTCGTCACTTGCCTCTCAAAGAGGCTTTAGTATTACTTACCACTATCCCTAAAGGAATCTTCACATAATTATAAGGCTAATAGTATTAATTTCACTATCAGCCTTACAGGTTATTTAACGTTTCAGAAAAACTATAATGTCAAGATTAACTAAACAGTATCTAAT
>NZ_CAUQWY010000027.1:0-25469 GCF_963521865.1 uncultured Streptococcus sp. | reverse complement strand
GACTGGGTACCTGGTCACTTTACTATCAATGATGATGCCTTGGCCTATTATGATGGGACGCCTACTTTTGAATACCAAGACCATAATAAGGCTCATAACTACGGTTGGGGAGCACTCAATTTTGACCTTGGAAAAAATGAAGTCCAGTCTTTCTTGATTTCTAGTATTAAGTTTTGGATTGACTTTTACCATTTGGACGGTATTCGAGTGGATGCGGTTAGCAACATGCTCTATCTTGACTACGATGACGCTCCATGGACACCTAATAAAGATGGTGGTAATCTCAACTATGAAGGATATTATTTCTTAAAACGTTTGAATGATGTCATTAAACAAGCTCATCCAGATGTTATGATGATAGCTGAGGAAAGTTCATCAGCTACTCAGATTACTGACACCAAGGATTCAGATGGTCTTGGCTTTGATTATAAATGGAATATGGGTTGGATGAATGATATCCTCCGATTCTACGAAGAAGATCCGATTTATCGTAAATACGACTTTAACCTGGTGACTTTCAGCTTTATGTATGTCTTCAAGGAGAATTATCTCCTACCATTCTCGCATGATGAAGTGGTTCATGGCAAGAAGAGTATGATGCACAAGATGTGGGGAGATCGCTACAATCAATTCGCAGGCTTGCGTAATCTTTACACCTACCAAATTTGTCACCCAGGTAAAAAATTGCTCTTCATGGGTAGTGAATATGGGCAATTCCTAGAATGGAAATCTGAAGAACAGTTGGAATGGTCTAATCTAGAAGATCCAATGAATGCTAAGATGAAGTATTTCACTTCTCAGCTAAACCAGTTTTACAAAGACCACCGCTGTTTGTGGGAAATTGATACTAGCTATGATGGTATTGAAATCATTGATGCGGATAATCGAGACCAGAGTGTTCTGTCCTTCATCCGTAAGGGTAAAAAGGGCGACATGTTAGTCTGTGTCTTTAATATGGCACCTGTTGAACGAAAAGATTTTACAATCGGACTTCCTGTTGCAGGTATTTATCAGGAAGTATGGAATACTGAGTTAGAAGAGTGGGGAGGTGTCTGGAAAGAACACAATCAAACTGTTCAAACGCAAGAAGGACTATGGAAGGATTATGAGCAGACCTTGACTTTTACCTTACCTGCTATGGGAGCTAGTGTATGGAAAATCAAGCGTCGCTTGAAATCTGATAAAACTGTCACAAGTAAAAACCAAAAAGGAGTAGAAAATGAAGAATGAAATGTTAGCTTTGATACTTGCTGGTGGGCAAGGAACTCGTCTCGGTAAACTTACTCAAAGCATCGCAAAACCAGCTGTGCAATTTGGTGGGCGCTACCGTATCATTGACTTTGCTCTCTCAAACTGTGCCAACTCAGGCATTCACAATGTTGGAGTTATCACACAGTACCAACCACTTGCTCTCAACAATCATATCGGGAATGGTTCAAGCTGGGGACTAGATGGTATCAATTCTGGTGTCTCTATTCTTCAACCTTATTCTGCAAGTGAAGGAAATCGTTGGTTTGAAGGAACTAGTCACGCTATTTATCAAAATATCGACTACATCGATAGTGTCAATCCTGAGTATGTTTTGATTCTTTCGGGTGACCATATCTATAAGATGGACTACGATGCTATGCTCCAGTCTCACAAGGATAATAATGCCAGCCTGACAGTAGCTGTTCTTGATGTTCCTCTTAAAGAAGCTAGCCGTTTTGGTATCATGAATACAGATGCTAACAATCGTATTGTAGAATTTGAAGAGAAACCAGCCCAACCTAAATCTACCAAAGCCTCTATGGGGATTTATATTTTTGATTGGCAACGTCTCCGCAATATGTTAGTCGCTGCTGAAAAGAGCAATGTCGATATGTCAGACTTCGGTAAAAATGTCATTCCAAATTACCTTGAGTCAGGTGAAAGTGTCTATGCTTACGAATTTAATGGTTATTGGAAAGACGTTGGTACTATTGAGTCGCTTTGGGAAGCGAACATGGAGTACATTTCTCCAGAAAATGCCTTGGACAGCCGTAACCGTCAATGGAAGATTTACTCAAGAAACTTAATTTCACCACCAAACTTCCTTGGGGCCAATGCTCATGTGGAAGATTCCTTGGTTGTAGACGGATGTTTTGTTGATGGAACGGTTAAACACTCTATCCTTTCAACAGGGGCGCAAGTTCGCGAAGGAGCAGAAGTAGTAGATTCAGTTATCATGAGTGGAGCCATTATTGGACACGGAGCTAAAATCAAACGTGCCATTATTGGTGAAGGTGCAGTTATTTCTGATGGTGTCGAAATTGATGGAACAGAAGAAGTACAAGTTGTAGGATATAATGAAGTAGTGGGGGTAGCAACAGATGAAGATTGATAAATATTCTGCCATTTTAGGAAACACAGTTGGTTTTCATGATATGTCAACATTGACAGACCACCGTCCAGTAGCTAGTTTGCCATTTGGCGGTAAATATCGTTTGATTGACTTCCCGCTCTCAAGTCTTGCCAATGCTGGTGTTCGCAGTGTTTTTGGTATTTTTCAGCAGGATAATATTAGTTCTGTTTTTGACCATATCCGTTCAGGGCGTGAGTGGGGCTTGTCAACTCTTCTTAGTCACTATTATCTAGGAATTTATAATACACGCGTTGAGAGTAGCACAGTAGGAAAAGAATACTACCAACAGTTGCTCACCTATTTAAAACGCTCTGGGTCAAACCAAACAGTATCACTTAACTGTGATGTCTTAATTAATATTGATTTGAACCAAGTATTCCACCTTCATAACACAACGAAGGGACCTATTACAGTTGTTTATAAGAAACTTCCTAAGAAAGATATTTCAGAAGTGAACGCAATCTTGGAAGTAGATGAAACAGACCATGTTCGTTCTCACACGCTATTTGATAGAAAATCAACAGAAGAAATATTCAATATGTCTACAGATATTTTTGTTGTTGATACACCTTGGTTGATTGAACGTTTGGAAGAAGAGGCTAAAAAAGACCATCCAGAGAAATTGCGCTATGTTTTACGTGATTTAGCTGCTAAAGAAGGAGCTTTTGCCTACGAGTATACAGGCTACCTTGCAAATATTCATTCTGTAGAGTCTTATTACCAAGCTAATAAAGATATGCTTGAATCGCAAAAATTCTACTCTCTTTTCTCACCAAACCAAAAGATTTATACAAAGGTTAAGAACGAAGAACCAACTTATTATGCCAATACATCTAAGGTAAGTACTTCTCAATTTGCGTCTGGTAGTATCATTGAAGGTCAAGTGACTAATTCTGTTCTATCACGTAATATTCATGTACATAAGGATAGCTTGGTTAAAGATAGTCTACTCTTCCCTCGTGTTGTTATTGGAGAAGGTGCTCAGGTCGAATATGCTATCTTGGACAAGGGTGTGGAAGTTGCGGATGGCGTTGTGATTCGAGGCACTGCAGAACATCCAGTCGTCGTTAAGAAAGGTGCTAAAGTAACAGAGGATATTCATTCATGAAAATTTTATTTGTAGCAGCTGAGGGTGCACCCTTTTCAAAAACAGGTGGTTTGGGAGACGTCATTGGCGCTCTTCCTAAATCACTAGTAAAAGCGGGACATGAAGTTGCAGTGATTCTCCCCTACTATGACATGGTAGAGGCTAAATTTGGAAACCAGATTGAAGATGTTCTTCATTTTGAGGTGAGCGTTGGCTGGCGCAAACAGTACTGTGGAATTAAGAAAACAGTATTAAATGGTGTAACCTTCTACTTTATTGACAATCAATATTATTTTTTCCGTGGTCATGTTTACGGTGATTTTGATGACGGAGAACGCTTTGCTTTCTTCCAACTTGCTGCCATTGAGGCAATGGAAAGGATTGACTTTATCCCTGATCTTCTCCATGTTCATGACTATCATACAGCTATGATTCCGTTCTTGTTAAAGGAAAAATATCGTTGGATTCAAGCCTATGAGGGCATTAAAACTGTTTTAACCATTCATAATTTGGAATTCCAAGGACAATTTTCAGAAGGAATGTTATGGGATTTGTTTGGAGTTGGCTTTGAGCGTTATGCTGATGGCACCCTTCGATGGAACAACTGTCTGAACTGGATGAAAGCAGGTATTCTCTATGCGGATCGTGTTTCAACCGTTTCGCCTAGCTATGCTCATGAAATTATGACTAGTCAGTTTGGATGTAACTTGGATCAGATTCTTCGAATGGAGTCTGGTAAGGTATCTGGTATCGTGAATGGGATTGATGCTGACCTGTATAATCCTCAGACGGATGCCCTTTTAGACTATCATTTTAATCAGGAAGATTTGTCTGGGAAAGCCCAAAACAAGGCAAAATTACAAGAGAGAGTTGGCTTGCCAGTTAGATCTGACGTTCCGCTGGTGGGAATTGTTTCTCGTTTGACACGTCAAAAAGGTTTTGATGTGGTGGTGGAAAGTCTGCACCATATCTTGCAAGAAGATGTTCAGATTGTTCTTTTGGGAACTGGCGATCCAGCCTTTGAAGGAGCTTTCTCATGGTTTGCTCAAATATACCCAGACAAGTTATCAGCAAATATCACTTTTGATGTCAAACTAGCTCAAGAAATCTATGCTGCTTGTGACCTCTTCCTCATGCCGAGTCGTTTTGAACCGTGTGGCTTGTCTCAAATGATGGCTATGCGTTATGGAACCTTGCCATTGGTCCATGAAGTTGGTGGCTTGCGAGATACCGTTCGCTCTTTCAATCCAATCGAAGGAAGCGGTACAGGTTTTAGCTTTGACAATCTATCTCCTTACTGGTTAAATTGGACTTTCCAAACAGCTTTGGACTTGTATAGAAACCATCCTGACGTTTGGAGAAATCTACAAAAACAAGCTATGGAGTGTGATTTCTCATGGGATACAGCCTGCAAGTCATACCTTGACTTGTACCATAGTTTAGTTAATTAATAGATAAAATCGTATGATGACTTCATACGATTTTTAGGCTGTTTAGAGAGGAGAACTGATGTCTCAAGTAAAAGGTTTGTGTGTTATGGATGTTGATGGAACCTTAATCTTAGAAGAAGTGATTGATTTGTTGGGTAGAGAGGCAGGTTGTGAGGAGGAAATTTCGCAGATTACAAGTCAGGCAATGAGAGGAGAGATAGACTTTGAAAGCAGTTTAAGAAAAAGAGTGTCCTTGTTGGAAGGCCTTTCTATTTCGGTCTTTGATAAAGTCTTCAACTCTATTCATCTATCTCCAAATGCCCAAGAATTCATCTCAATTCTCCAAAAGAAAGGCATTTTAGTTGGTCTGGTGTCTGGTGGATTTATACCAATAGTTGCGAGATTAGCAAAATCCCTCGACATTGCCTATTTCTCTGCTAATCAACTTGAAGTCAAAGATGGTCTTCTAACAGGAAAATTAGTTGGACAAATTATCAGTTCCCAGGTTAAAAAAGGGACTCTAGAACAATGGAGAAAGGAACTGCAACTTCCTAGAGAAAGAACGGTTGCAATCGGTGATGGAGCCAATGATTTATTAATGTTGAAGTCTGCGGGGCTAGGAATCGCCTTTTGTGCCAAAGAAGTGCTCAAAAAAGAAATACCGAATCATGTTGATAAGAGGGATTTTTTAGAAGTGCTTCCTTTGATTGACTGTTTAGAATGAGGGAAAACATGAAGATTGTAATTGCACCAGATTCGTTTAAGGAAAGCTTGACAGCTGAAGAGGTGGCTGAAGCTATTAAAAGAGGTTTCCAACAATCGATAGCAGATGTAGAATGTCTCCTCTGCCCTGTTGGTGATGGTGGCGAAGGTACAGTAGATGCTATTCGGCATTCTATTGACCTTGAAGAAAAATGGATTCAAGTTACAGGACCTTTTGGACAAAAAGAAGCCATGCGCTATTTTCAAAAAAGTCAACTGGTGCTATTTGAAGTTGCCGACTTGATTGGCCTTGGAAAAATTCCGCTAGAGAAACGAAATCCACTGCAAATCCAAACTTGTGGTATTGGAGAGTTGATTCGTCATCTCATTGCTCAAGGGATTAAAGAAATCTATATCGGTGTTGGTGGCACGGCCAGTAATGACGGAGGAATTGGGATCGCTGCTGGTTTAGGTTATCGATTTTATGATAGGGATGGAAATGTCTTGCCTGCATGCGGTCAATCCTTACTAAACTTAGCTTCTGTTTCAACAGAAAATTGCTATGAAATTCCTGAAGATGTTCAAATTCGTATTTTAGCAGATGTCGTGAGTCCCTTATGTGGTTCTCAAGGTGCGACTTACACTTTTGGAAAACAAAAAGGCCTAGATCCTAATGTGTTTGCAGTCGTAGATCAGGCAATACAAGATTTTTATGAAAAAATTTCACCTGCGACATTGGAAATTAAAGGAGCAGGAGCTGGTGGAGGCATTGCTGCTGGTTTGTGTACCTTTGCTCAGGCAAATATCGTGTCGGGAATTGATACCTGCTTGAACCTAATCAACTTTGATAAGAAAGTTGCAGATGCTGATTTGGTTGTTGTAGGCGAAGGAAGGCTAGATCGTCAAAGCTTATCAGGTAAAGCGCCTATAGGTGTTGCAAAAAGAACCCCTGTCGGAGTTCCTGTCATTGCTATTTGTGGTAGTATTGCTGAGGATTTCCCTTTCCTACCATTTGAGAATATCCAAGCGGCTTTTTCAATTTTGGAGAAAAATGAACCTCTAGAAGATAGTTTGAAAAATGCCAGTCTCTATTTGGAGCACACGGCTGCCAATATAGGGCATTTATTAAATATGCGCAAGATTTAGCCAAACCATTTCTTCCAGATGGATGTTTTGACTGGTTCTTCCTTTTTAACTTCCCAAAGTTTTGCAAAAGCAAGTCGAAGGTTCTTCTCTTCTACTTGAACTGGTGCATTGCTATGGATAATCAGGCCAAAAGGAGAAGAAGTATGCTCTTCAGATACAATGGTAGCTTGACTATCAGTTTCTTTAGCTTCTTTTAAGTAGAAAACTTGTTTGTCAAATTCGATAGTTGGTGAAATCTTCACAAATAATGGCTCTGCTTTTTCCTGAAGGTTTTCTAAAATAGATAAAAAACCTTTTTCTAGCTGAGGACTATTTGCTGTGTCAATATCTGCATATCCAAGAACTCTTTCCTCAAAAGTACCCAGATAGCGTCTTTGCTCATCAGGATTTAATTTTGGCCCACCATGAGCTTTTTCAAGTAATTGTTTTGATAAATCTGTCATGAAAACAGTATATCATAAAAGTTAGAATAAAACAGACAAAAGAAAGCGATTACTTTATAAAGTTAAGGAAAATTTGCACAAAGATAACGTTTTTTCTTGAAAAAGGAGGGGTTTTAAGGTATTATAGAGGTGTAAAAAATTTAACTCATAAGGAGAGTAAAAAATGTCAATTATTACTGATGTTTACGCTCGCGAAGTCCTAGACTCACGCGGTAACCCAACACTTGAAGTAGAAGTTTACACTGAATCAGGTGCTTTCGGACGTGGTATGGTTCCATCAGGAGCTTCTACTGGTGAACACGAAGCAGTAGAACTTCGCGACGGTGACAAATCTCGTTACGGTGGTCTTGGAACTCAAAAAGCTGTTGACAACGTAAACAACATCATTGCTGAAGCAATCATCGGCTACGATGTTCGTGACCAACAAGCTATCGACCGTGCAATGATCGCTCTTGACGGTACTCCTAACAAAGGTAAATTGGGAGCAAACGCAATCCTTGGTGTGTCTATCGCTGTAGCTCGTGCTGCTGCTGACTACCTTGAAATCCCACTTTACAGCTACCTTGGTGGATTCAACACTAAAGTTCTTCCAACTCCAATGATGAACATCATCAACGGTGGTTCTCACTCTGATGCTCCAATCGCTTTCCAAGAGTTCATGATCTTGCCAGTTGGTGCGCCAACATTCAAAGAAGCTCTTCGTTACGGTGCTGAAATCTTCCACGCTCTTAAGAAAATCCTTAAATCACGTGGTTTGGAAACTGCCGTAGGTGACGAAGGTGGATTCGCTCCTCGTTTCGAAGGAACTGAAGACGGTGTTGAAACTATCCTTGCTGCGATCGAAGCTGCTGGATATGTTCCAGGTAAAGACGTATTTATCGGATTTGACTGTGCTTCATCAGAATTCTACGATAAAGAACGTAAAGTTTACGACTACACTAAATTTGAAGGTGAAGGCGCTGCTGTTCGTACATCTGCAGAACAAATCGACTACCTTGAAGAATTGGTTAACAAATACCCCATCATTACTATCGAAGATGGTATGGATGAAAACGACTGGGATGGTTGGAAAGCTCTTACTGAACGTCTTGGTAAGAAAGTACAACTTGTTGGTGACGACTTCTTCGTAACAAACACTGACTACCTTGCACGTGGTATCCAAGAAGGTGCTGCTAACTCAATCCTTATCAAAGTTAACCAAATCGGTACTCTTACTGAAACTTTTGAAGCTATCGAAATGGCTAAAGAAGCTGGTTACACTGCAGTTGTATCACACCGTTCAGGTGAAACTGAAGATTCAACAATCGCTGACATCGCAGTTGCAACTAACGCAGGACAAATCAAGACTGGTTCACTTTCACGTACAGACCGTATCGCTAAATACAACCAATTGCTTCGCATCGAAGACCAACTTGGTGAAGTAGCAGAATACCGTGGATTGAAATCATTCTATAACTTGAAAAAATAAAATAGTTCAGTGAACTATTTTATCCCGAACCTTGAAATTCAAAAGTTCGGCCGTTGGTTTAACAACGTTTTAAGTCCCTCGGATTTTATCCGAAGGGCTATTTTTCTGTTCAGGGGGCATAACTTTTTAAGAAAGCTCAGCTACCAACAAATACGATTCAGCTAATATAATTGAAAATGATGGAAAAAAGGGTGAATTTATGATATACTTTAACGTAGGACCTTTTTAGAAATTTTGAAAGAGTATTAAAAATTTAAAATGAGAAAAATTGTTATCAATGGTGGCTTGCCCCTGCAAGGTGAGATTACCATTAGTGGCGCAAAAAATAGTGTAGTAGCTTTAATTCCAGCTATTATTTTGGCAGACGATATTGTGACTTTGGATTGTGTACCAGATATCTCTGATGTTGCTAGTCTTGTCGAAATCATGGAGTTAATGGGTGCTACCGTTAATCGTTATGACGATGTGTTAGAGATTGATCCAAGAGGTGTTCAAAATATTCCAATGCCTTATGGGAAAATCAATAGTCTTCGTGCATCTTATTATTTTTATGGAAGTCTTTTAGGTCGCTTTGGTGAAGCCACTGTTGGTTTACCTGGTGGATGTGATTTGGGACCGCGTCCTATCGACCTACATCTAAAGGCTTTTGAAGCTATGGGTGCCACTGTTAGCTACGAGGGAGATAACATGAAGTTATCTGCTAAAGATACAGGACTCCATGGCGCCAGTATTTACATGGATACAGTTAGTGTGGGAGCAACGATTAATACGATGATTGCTGCGGTTAAAGCAAATGGGCGTACCATTATTGAAAATGCAGCCCGTGAACCTGAGATTATTGATGTTGCTACCCTCTTGAATAATATGGGTGCCCATATCCGTGGTGCTGGAACCAATATTATCATTATTGATGGTGTTGAAAACTTACACGGAACGCATCATCAGGTAATTCCAGACCGTATTGAAGCTGGAACATATATATCTTTAGCTGCTGCAGTGGGTAAGGGGATTCGTATAAATAATGTTCTTTACGAACACCTAGAAGGATTCATCGCTAAGTTGGAAGAGATGGGAGTGAGAATGACTGTATCTGAAGACAGTATTTTTGTAGAAGAACAGTCTAATTTGAAAGCAATCAATATTAAGACAGCTCCTTACCCAGGCTTCGCTACTGACTTGCAACAACCGATTACCCCTTTGTTGCTAACAGCTAATGGTCGTGGTACAATTGTTGATACGATTTATGAAAAACGTGTAAACCATGTTTTTGAATTAGCTAAGATGGACGCAGATATATCAACAACAAATGGTCATATTTTATATACAGGTGGTCGTGGTTTGAGTGGGGCAAGTGTTAAAGCGACTGACTTAAGAGCTGGTGCAGCTTTAGTTATTGCTGGTTTGATGGCCGAGGGACAAACTGAAATTACCAATATAGAGTTTATCTTACGTGGTTATTCTGATATTATCGAAAAATTACGTAATCTAGGAGCGGATATTACACTTGTTGAGGATTAAACCGTAGAGGTGTTTATGAATATTTGGACCAAATTAGCAATGTTTTCTTTTTTTGAAACGGATCGCTTGTATTTGCGTCCTTTCTTTTTTAGTGATAGTCAGGACTTTCATGAGATAGCTTCGAATCCAGAAAATCTTCAATTTATTTTCCCAACTCAGGCAAGTCTGGAAGAGAGTCAATATGCATTAGCGAATTATTTTATGAAGTCCCCTTTGGGAGTGTGGGCAATTTGTGACCAGAAAAATCAACAAATGATTGGTTCTATTAAATTTGAGAAGTTAGATGAAATCAAAAAAGAAGCAGAGCTTGGCTATTTTTTGAGAAAAGATGTTTGGTCAAAAGGATTTATGACAGAAGTTGTAAAAAAACTTTGCCAACTTTCTTTTGAAGAATTTGACTTAAAACAATTATCCATTATAACCCATCTTGAAAATGAAGCTAGCCAAAAGGTTGCTCTTAAGTCTGGATTTAGTTTGTTTCGTCAGTTTAAGGGAAGTGATCGCTACACAAGAAAAATGCGGGATTATCTTGAATTTCGGTATGTAAAAGGAGAATTCAATGAGTAAGCATCAGGAAATTCTAAGTTATTTGGAGGAATTACCAGTAGGTAAAAGGGTCAGTGTTCGTAGTATTTCCAATCATCTGGGAGTCAGTGATGGAACGGCCTATCGTGCTATCAAGGAAGCTGAAAATCGTGGAATTGTAGAGACTCGTCCCCGTAGTGGAACAATTCGCGTTAAATCACAGAAAGTTGCTATCGAAAGATTAACATTTGCAGAAATTGCAGAAGTAACTTCTTCTGAGGTTCTGGCTGGGCAAGAAGGTTTAGAGAGAGAATTTAGTAAGTTCTCAATCGGTGCCATGACTGAGCAAAATATTTTATCTTATCTTCATGATGGGGGACTCTTGATTGTCGGAGACCGAACCCGTATTCAGTTGTTAGCCTTGGAAAATGAAAATGCAGTTCTAGTTACAGGTGGATTTCAGATTCATGATGATGTCCTTAAACTGGCCAATCAAAAAGGGATTCCTGTTCTAAGAAGTAAGCATGATACCTTTACCGTTGCGACCATGATCAATAAAGCCTTGTCAAATGTTCAAATCAAGACAGATATTTTGACAGTTGAGAAGCTTTATCGTCCAAGTCATGAATATGGTTTTCTGAGAGAGACTGACACAGTCAAAGATTATCTAGACTTGGTACGTAAGAGTCGAAGCAGTCGTTTTCCAGTTATTAATCAACATCAGGTTGTTGTTGGAGTTGTAACCATGAGAGATGCGGGCGATAAATCACCAAGTACTACAATTGATAAGGTCATGTCTCGTAGTTTATTTTTGGTTGGATTATCGACAAATATTGCCAATGTGAGTCAACGGATGATTGCTGAAGACTTTGAAATGGTACCAGTTGTTCGAAGCAATCAAACTTTGCTTGGCGTTGTAACTAGACGAGATGTCATGGAGAAGATGAGCCGTTCTCAAGTTTCTGCTTTACCAACTTTTTCTGAGCAGATTGGACAAAAGCTTTCTTATCACCATGATGAAGTAGTCATTACAGTGGAACCCTTTATGCTAGAAAAAAATGGTGTTTTGGCTAATGGTGTATTGGCTGAAATTTTGACTCACATGACCCAAGATTTAGTTGTGAATAGTGGTCGCAATCTCATTATCGAGCAGATGTTAATCTACTTTTTGCAGGCTGTTCAGATAGATGATATATTGCGCATTCAAGCACGCATTATCCACCATACTAGACGATCAGCTATTATTGATTATGATATTTATCATGGTCATCAGATTGTTTCAAAAGCAAATGTAACCGTTAAAATTAATTAGAAACTAGGAGAAAAAATGATAACATTAAAATCAGCTCGTGAAATCGAAGCTATGGACAAGGCTGGTGATTTTCTAGCAAGTATTCATATCGGCTTACGTGATTTGATTAAGCCTGGCCTAGATATGTGGGAAGTTGAAGAATACGTTCGCCGTCGTTGTAAGGAAGAAAACTTCCTTCCGCTTCAGATTGGGGTTGACGGTGCCATGATGGACTATCCTTATGCTACTTGCTGCTCTCTTAATGATGAAGT
Source organism: uncultured Streptococcus sp. (assembly GCF_963521865.1). GTDB lineage: Bacteria > Bacillota > Bacilli > Lactobacillales > Streptococcaceae > Streptococcus. The sequence goes on along the minus strand of NZ_CAUQWY010000027.1, from coordinate 13,204 downwards.
AGCTCATGCTTTCCCTCGTCACTATATCTTGAAAGATGGTGATTTGCTCAAGGTTGACATGGTTTTGGGAGGTCCTATTGCTAAATCTGACCTGAATGTCTCAAGATTAAACTTCAACAATGTGGAGCAAATGAAAAAATACACTCAGAGTTACTCTGGTGGTCTAGCAGACTCTTGTTGGGCTTATGCTGTTGGTACACCGTCCGAAGAAGTGAAAAACTTGATGGATGTCACCAAAGAAGCTATGTACAAGGGAATCGAGCAAGCTGTTGTTGGAAATCGCATTGGTGATATCGGTGCAGCCATTCAAGAATACGCTGAAAGTCGTGGTTACGGTGTAGTGCGTGATTTGGTTGGTCATGGTGTTGGCCCAACTATGCACGAAGAACCAATGGTTCCTAACTATGGTATTGCTGGTCGTGGGCTTCGTCTCCGTGAAGGAATGGTCTTGACTATTGAACCGATGATCAATACAGGTGACTGGGAAATTGATACAGATATGAAGACCGGTTGGGCGCATAAGACCATTGATGGTGGCCTATCTTGTCAATATGAACACCAATTTGTCATTACGAAAGATGGACCTGTTATCTTGACTAGTCAAGGCGAAGAAGGAACTTATTAATAAACAGTGAAAAGGCTACTGGAAGTTTATTTTGATAAAAAATCCAGTAGATCTTTTTATAATAAAACACAATGTATCAAGTTTTAACTAGCTGATATGATGTGTTTTTCTGATTTTAAGATTCTTATCTCAATTTCTTGTTCTGTATTACGATTTCATACTCAATGAAAATCAAAGAGCAAACTAGGAAGCTAGCCGCAAGCTGTACTTGAGTACGGTAAGGAGACGCTGACGTGGTTTGAAGAGATTTTCGAAGAGTATCAAAAATAAAATTCTTCTAAAATGATACACTTCAGGTTAAAAAAATAGCATTTCAGATTTTCTGGTTCAGAAATAGCTATCACTATGATATAATTATTTTATGATTATTACTATTCCTATAAAAAACCAAAAAGATATTGGCACACCATCTGATTCAGTCGTGGTTCTCGGCTATTTTGATGGTATACATAAGGGGCATCAAGAATTATTTCGTGTTGCCAATAAGGCTGCGAGAAAGGATTTATTGCCTATCGTCGTTATGACCTTTAATGAATCTCCAAAGATTGCTTTAGAGTCTTATCATCCTGACCTATTTTTGCATATTTTGAATCCTGCTGAACGTGAGAGAAAATTAAAGCGTGAAGGTGTAGAAGAATTATATCTCCTTGATTTTAGTAGTCAATTTGCTAGTCTTACGGCAGAAGAATTTTTTGCGACTTATATCAAGGCTATGAATGCCAAAATTATTGTTGCAGGTTTTGATTATACATTTGGCTCTGACAAAAAAAATGCAGAAGATTTAAAGGATTACTTTGATGGAGAAGTTATCATTGTTCCACCTGTAGAAGATGAGAAAGGAAAGATTAGTTCAACACGTATCCGTCAAGCTATTTTAGACGGAAATGTGAAAGAAGCAGGAGAACTTTTGGGGGCACCGCTTCCATCAAGAGGCATGGTGGTTCATGGTAATGCTCGTGGTCGTACGATTGGTTATCCGACAGCTAATTTGGTGCTTTTAGACCGTACTTATATGCCAGCAGATGGTGTTTATGTCGTTGATGTTGAGATTCAAAGGCAGAAGTATCGTGCTATGGCTAGTGTCGGGAAAAATGAAACCTTTGATGGAGAAGAAGCACGTTTTGAAGTCAATATTTTTGATTTTAATCAAGATATTTATGGCGAGACCGTCATGGTTTATTGGCTTGACCGCATTCGCGATATGACAAAATTTGATTCTGTTGACCAATTAGTGGATCAGTTAAAGGCTGATGAAGAAGTCGCTCGGAATTGGTCTTAAGAGCCTAAATAAATAAAAAAGAGGTTGTCTGTGACCTGAAAGATAGATGATTTAGTCTAACTTCTGAGGTCACTACACTACCTCTTTTTATTCTTTTTCAAAGGTGAATCCTTCTCCAAGGATTTCGTGGGCTTCTGTAATAGTGATAAATGCTTGAGGATCGATTCGATGAATCATTTCCTTCATTTTAACAATTTCATTTCTTCCGACAATACAGTAGATGATTTTCAAATCTTTTTGACTATAGTAGCCTTGCCCTGAGATAAAAGTAACACCTCTTCCTAGGTCATCATTAATAGCCTTAGCAAGTTGGTCAGGACGTTTGGTAATAATCATAAATCCTTTACCTGCGTATCCTCCTTCCCCAATCAAATCAATCACTCGGGATACAATGAAAGTAAAGAGCAGAGTGTAAGTAACCAATCTTAAATCCTTAAAAATAAGGAGAATGAGCATGAGAATACAAAAATCTAAGATAAAAAGCAGTTTCCCCATAGACAAATGAGTGTATTTGTTGAGGATACGAGCTAGAATATCAGTTCCACCCGTTGTGCCTCCAGCATTAAAGATAATTCCAAGACCAATCCCTAACAGAATTCCAGCGATGAGGGAAGTGATTAGTAAATCACCTTGAAGATCAATATGAAGGGGAATACGCTCAAAAAAAGCTAGCCAGGCAGATAAAGCCAAAGTTCCGAGCAAACTAGAGTAGAGAGATTTTGCTCCAAATATTTTCCAAGCTAGGATGAATAGAGGAAGATTAATCAGCAGATTCATGAGGGAAACAGGAATTTCAAAAAGATAAAAGGTAATAAGAGTAATGCCTGTAGCCCCTCCTTCGAAGAGATGATGGGGAACTACAAAATAGGTTAGACCAAAAGCATAAATGCCAGCACCTAGTAAAATAGTTAAAATGGGATAGATTTTTTTAATCATAGGACACCTCTTTTCTTATAAGTTGATTATATCAAATTTTTAAGGAAAATTTGATTGACTCCATTAGGATTTTTAATCTTTTTTTGATATAATTAAAAGTAAGAAAACCAATCTGAATCCTAAAATAGAAAGATTGATACTATGACAAAAATTAAGATTGTTACCGATTCATCTGTTACTATTGAGCCAGAATTAGTAAAGCAATTAGATATCACGGTAGTGCCTCTATCTGTAATGATTGATAATGTTGTTTATTCGGATGCTGATTTAAAAGAAGAAGGTAAATTTCTTCAGTTGATGCAAGAAGCTAAGAATCTTCCAAAAACAAGTCAACCACCTGTAGGTGTTTTCGCTGAAGTTTTTGAAGACTTGTGCAAGGATGGCAGTCAGATTCTTGCTATTCATATGTCCCATGCCCTTTCAGGTACTGTAGAAGCAGCGCGCCAAGGTGCTAGTTTATCTACTGCTGACGTAACAGTTATTGACAGTTCCTTCACTGACCAAGCCTTGAAATTCCAAGTTGTCGAAGCTGCTAAATTAGCACAAGAAGGCAAAGATATGGAGGAAATTTTATCTCATGTAGAAGAAGTAAAAAATCATACGGAGCTTTATATTGGCGTTTCTACTCTAGAAAATCTAGTAAAAGGTGGACGAATTGGCCGTGTAACTGGATTGTTGAGCTCACTTCTCAATATACGTGTTGTCATGCAGATGAAGGACCATGAATTGCAACCAATGGTTAAAGGGCGTGGAGCTAAAACTTTTAAAAAATGGTTGGATGAGTTGATAGCATTGCTCTCTGACCGTTCTGTAGTAGAGATTGGAATTTCATATTCTGGCAGTTCTGATTGGGCAAAAGAGATGAAAGACAATTTGCAAGCTTATGTTGAAAAGCCAATTTCAGTATTGGAGACAGGTTCTATTATTCAAACTCACACGGGTGAGAACGCTTGGGCTATTTTAGTTCGTTACAATTCCTAAAAAACTCCTAAAAAAATAAAGAAAATGCGAATAAATAGCGTTTTTAACTTGACCTAGAAGGGATTTTAGGTTATGATTATAGTTGTTAATTAGAAATTAATTTGGAGGAATCATTAACATGGCAAACAAACAAGATTTGATCGCTAAAGTAGCAGAAGCTACAGAATTGACTAAGAAAGACTCAGCAGCAGCAGTTGAAGCTGTATTCGCAGCAGTAGCTGACTACCTTGCAGCTGGTGAAAAAGTTCAATTGATCGGTTTTGGTAACTTTGAAGTTCGTGAGCGTGCTGCACGTAAAGGTCGCAACCCACAAACAGGTAAAGAAATCACAATTGCAGCTTCTAAAGTTCCAGCATTCAAAGCTGGTAAAGCTCTTAAAGACGCTGTTAAATAATCAGCCTTTAAAAAGCTTATTGTATCAAGCTTTCTAGCTTGGTCGATAGGCTTTTTTTGTGTATAGGGGGCAAAATCTGAATTAGCTGGTGACAGAAAAGATCTTTTAAATACAGGCTGATTTAATTTGCGTAGCAGAAATCATACAAATAAACTTGATTATAGTACAATAGGATATGAATTATTAAGAAAGTTGGTTCTTTATTGGAAACGATAGTATTTTCAATCTCCGTTTTTTTAGCAGGGGTCTTGTCTTTCTTTTCCCCTTGTATTTTTCCTCTGTTACCAGTTTATACTGGAATTTTGCTGGATGATCAGGAAAGCGCAAAAAGTTTTTCTTTGTTTGGGAGAAAGGTTCTCTGGTCAGGTTTGATTCGAACACTTTGCTTTATCGCAGGTATCTCTCTCATTTTCTTTATTCTAGGCTTTGGTGCAGGTTACTTTGGTAATATTCTCTATGCAAATTGGTTTCGATATGTTATGGGAACAATTATTATCATTTTGGGACTTCACCAGATGGAAATTTTTCATTTTAAGAAATTAGAGGTTCAAAAAAGCTTTACCTTTAAAAAATCAGATTCTAATCGTAATTGGTCAGCTTTTTTACTTGGTATTACCTTTAGCTTTGGTTGGACGCCTTGTATTGGTCCAGTTTTAAGTTCTGTTTTAGCGCTTGCGGCTTCTGGAGGCAATGGCGCCTGGCAAGGAGCTATCTATACTCTTATTTACACTCTGGGGATGGCCATTCCTTTCTTGGTCTTGGCTCTAGCTTCTGGTGTAGTGATGCCTTATTTTAGTAAAATCAAACGTCATATGATGTTACTGAAGAAAATTGGTGGTTTCCTTATTATTTTAATGGGAATTTTGTTACTATTAGGACAAGTAAATGTTCTAGCTGGAATTTTTGAATAAAGGAGAACAAATGAAAAAAGTAATGTTTGCTGGCTTAAGCCTCTTGTCATTAGCCGTATTGATGGCCTGTGGCGAGAAAGAAACTAAACAGACTCAAGCACCACAACAAGCCCCAAAACAACAGCAACAAACGTCCGTACAACAAATTGCTGTTGGAAAAGATGCTCCAGACTTCACCTTGCAATCCATGGATGGTAAAGAAGTTAAGTTATCTGATTATAAGGGTAAAAAAGTCTACTTAAAGTTTTGGGCTTCATGGTGTGGTCCATGTAAAAAAAGTATGCCTGAGTTGATGGAATTAGCTGCAAAACCAGATCGCGATTTTGAAATTCTTAGTGTCATTGCACCAGGAATTCAAGGTGAAAAAACTGTCGAGCAATTCCCACAATGGTTCCAAGATCAAGGTTATAAGGATATCCCAGTTCTCTATGATACCAAAGCAACTACCTTCCAAGCTTATCAAATTCGAAGCATTCCTACAGAATACCTGATTGATAGTCAAGGAAAGATTGGAAAGATTCAATTTGGTGTTATCAGTAATGCGGATGCAGAAGCAGCCTTTAAAGAAATGAACTAGAATAGATAAAAATCTGATTACAATATGTAGTCAGATTTTTTTAGAAAATTATTTTATAAATATTCACAAATTTCTTATATTTATGGTAAAATAGAATCATCATTTTATTTTGGAGTGAAAGATGAATATATTTAGAACAAAGAATGTAAGTTTGGATAAAACGGAGATGCACAGGCATTTGAAGTTATGGGATTTGATTTTGCTGGGTATCGGAGCCATGGTGGGGACAGGCGTCTTTACAATTACAGGTACTGCAGCTGCAACACTTGCTGGTCCAGCGCTAGTGATTTCAATTGTTATTTCTGCCTTATGTGTGGGATTATCAGCCCTTTTTTTTGCAGAATTCGCTTCACGAGTACCTGCTACAGGTGGTGCTTACAGTTATCTATATGCTATTTTAGGAGAATTTCCAGCTTGGTTGGCTGGCTGGTTAACCATGATGGAGTTCATGACAGCCATATCTGGTGTGGCTTCGGGTTGGGCAGCTTATTTTAAAGGCTTGCTCTCTCAATACGGGATAGCCCTTCCTCAGACCTTAAATGGTACCTTTAATCCTCAAGCAGGGACGTTTGTTGATTTATTACCTATTCTTGTATTGGCATTAGTGACATCGCTTGTTTTACTCAATGCTAAAGCAGCTTTACGCTTTAATTCAATTTTGGTTATTCTGAAATTCTCGGCTTTAGCTCTCTTTGTTTTAGTAGGAATTTGGCATATCAAACTTGATAATTGGAGCAATTTTGCTCCTTATGGTTTTGGACAAATCTATGGAGCTAGTACTGGTATTATGGCTGGTGCCTCCTTAATGTTCTTCGGATTTTTAGGCTTCGAATCCATCTCTATGGCTGTAGATGAAGTCAAGACTCCTCAAAAAAATATTCCTAGAGGAATTGTCTTATCGCTTTCTATCGTAACCATTCTTTATGCCTTGGTAACGCTTGTCTTGACTGGTGTGGTTCACTATAGTCATCTAAATGTCGACGATGCCGTTGCCTTTGCTCTTCGTAGCGTTGGGATTGGTTGGGCAGCTAACTATGTGTCATTAGTGGCTATCTTGACCTTGATTACGGTTTGTATCTCAATGACTTATGCCCTATCGCGTATGATTTATAGTTTAGCACGTGACGGCTTAATGCCTGCTGTATTTAAAGAACTAACAAAGACAAGTAAGGTGCCAAAAAATGCTACTATCTTGACAGGTCTAGCTTCAGCAGTAGCAGCAGGAATGTTCCCACTTGCTAGTATCGCAGCCTTATTAAATATTTGTACCCTAGCCTACTTGATTATGCTAGCTTACGGCCTGATTCGCTTACGGAGAGAAAAGGGGATGCCCAAAGCTGGAGAATTTAAAACACCATTGGTACCCTTATTACCAATTTTATCAATCATTATTTGTCTATCATTTATGTTGCAGTATAATATGGAAACCTGGATTGCTTTCCTCGTTGCTTTGTTGATAGGAAGTCTCATTTACTTTACTTATGGTTATAAGCATTCTACCATAGAAGAATAATACTCTTCGAAAATCAAATTCAAACCACGTCAGCTTCGCCTTGCCGTATATATGTGACTGACTTCGTCAGTCTTATCTACAACCTCAAAACAGTGTTTTGAGCAACCTACGGCTAGCTTCCTAATTTGCTCTTTGATTTTCATTTAGTATATAAAGTGAGAATCTGTTGAGTTGTTGAAATTCAGCAGATTTTTATATGTGAAAGAAATTTTCAAATTTTTTCTAAAAATAGCTTGACAGATTAAATTTTTAGGAGTAGAATGTTTACCAGTTAATTAAATAGTTAAGGGGTTATCCATGAAAAAACAAAGTTTATTTTTAGTATTGTTAAGTGTCTTTCTTTTGTGTTTAGGGGGTTGTGGCCAAAAGGAAAGTCAGACTGGGAAAGGGATGAAAATTGTAACCAGTTTTTACCCTGTCTATGCTATGGTCAAGGAAGTATCTGGAGATTTGAATAATGTTCGAATGATTCAGTCAAGTAGTGGGATTCACTCCTTTGAACCTTCAGCGAATGACATTGCAGCCATCTATGATGCAGATGTCTTTGTTTATCATTCTCATACGCTCGAATCTTGGGCAGGAAGTCTGGATCCAAATCTAAAAAAATCTAAAGTTAAGGTTTTAGAGGCTTCAGAGGGAATGACTTTAGACCGCGTCCCAGGGCTAGAAGATGTGGAAGCAGGTGATGGAGTTGATGAAAAAACGCTCTATGACCCTCACACTTGGCTAGATCCTGAAAAAGCTGGCGAAGAAGCCCAGATTATCGCTGACAAACTTTCAGAGATTGACAGTGAGCATAAAGAAACTTATCAGAAAAATGCGCAAGCCTTTATCAAAAAAGCTCAAGAATTGACTAAGAAATTCCAGCCTAAATTTGAAAAAGCGACTCAAAAAACATTTGTAACACAGCATACAGCCTTTTCTTATCTAGCGAAGAGATTTGGACTTAATCAACTTGGTATTGCAGGTATCTCTCCAGAACAAGAACCAAGTCCAAGACAACTGACAGAAATTCAGGAATTTGTTAAAACCTATAAGGTTAAAACGATTTTTACAGAAAGTAACGCTTCTTCTAAAGTAGCTGAAACTCTTGTCAAATCAACAGGTGTGGGTCTTAAAACTCTAAATCCTTTAGAGGCAGACCCACAAAATGACAAGACTTACCTAGAAAACCTTGAAGAAAATATGAGTGTTCTAGCAGAAGAATTAAAGTGAGAAAAGAATGAAAATCAATAAAAAATATGTAGCAGGTTCAGTGGCAGTTCTTGCCCTAAGTGTTTGTTCTTATGAGCTTGGACGGTATCAAGCTGGTCAAGTTAAGAAAGATTCTAATCGAGTTGCTTATATAGACGGTGATCAGGCTGGTCAAAAGGCAGAAAATTTGACACCAGACGAAATCAGTAAGAGAGAGGGAATCAACGCAGAACAAATCGTCATCAAGATTACGGATCAAGGTTATGTGACCTCTCATGGAGACCATTATCACTACTATAATGGAAAAGTTCCTTATGACGCTATCATCAGTGAAGAACTCCTCATGAAAGATCCGAATTATCAGTTGAAGGATTCAGACATTGTCAATGAAATCAAGGGTGGCTATGTGATTAAGGTAGACGGGAAATACTATGTTTACCTTAAGGATGCGGCTCATGCAGACAATATTCGGACAAAAGAAGAGATTAAACGTCAGAAGCAGGAACATAGTCATAATCATAATGCAAGCACAGATAATGCTGTTGCTGCAGCCAGAGCGCAGGGACGCTATACAACGGATGATGGTTATATCTTTAATGCATCTGATATCATAGAAGATACAGGTGATGCCTATATCGTACCTCATGGCAATCATTTCCACTATATTCCTAAGAGTGATTTGTCTGCCAGTGAATTAGCTGCCGCTCAAGCCTTCTTATCTGGAAAAGGCGGTCAATTAAGTACCGTTGAATACCGTTCAAGCAGGGGAGAAACAAGATCTAGTGTGAGAACGAGTCAATCTGAGACTCCTCAAGATTCTGCAACAACTCCTGAGAGTCAAAATGAGGACTTGGATAGTCTCCTTCAAGAATTGTACGCTTTGCCACTTAGCCAACGTCATGTAGAGTCTGATGGATTAGTATTTGACCCAGCACAGATTACAAAACGTACTGCCAATGGTGTGGCAGTGCCTCACGGGGATCATTTCCATTTCATTCCTTATTCACAAATGTCTGCTTTGGAAGAAAAATTGGCTCGAAATCTGCCAATTGGAGGTCAGTCTGTTCAAAGTCATTCTGACAATACGAAACCAAGCAGTACAGATAAAACAAGTTCAACCATTAAACCAAACTTTAATCTCAATACGCAGGCACCAAATCGAGGAACTGGAGGCGCTTATACAACGGATGATGGGTATGTCTTTAGTCCGACAGATGTGATTGAAGATACAGGTGACGCTTTTGTTGTACCGCATGGCAATCATTTCCACTACATACCTAAGAGTGATTTGTCTGCAGGAGAATTGGCTGCCGCCCAAGCTTATTGGAATGGGAAACAGGGCTCACATTCTGCTACAAGTTCAAGTAAACCAAGTAGTGACAGTTCAAATCCAGCCCAACCAAGTTTGACAGAGACTCCAAATCTGACTGTTACTCCAACTTATCATCAAAATCAAGGGGAAGACATTTCAACACTTTTAAGTGAATTGTATGCCAAACCTTTATCAGAACGACATGTAGAATCTGATGGACTCATCTTTGATCCGGCACAAATCATCAAACGTACTGCAAATGGTGTCGCAGTGCCTCACGGAGACCATTATCACTTTATCCCTTATTCACAAATGTCTGATTTAGAGCAGAAGATTGCTAGAATAATTCCGTTAAAAGGTCAAAATGGATTAAATCAAATTGGTACAGATATTAAACCTTTAGTATCAAAAGAAGTAGTTCATAAGTTCTTAGGACAACTAATCAAAGCTTACGGAAAAGGTTTAGATGGTAAACCTTATGATACGAGTGATGGATACGTATTTACCAAAGATTCCATCGATTCTGTTGATAAATCAGGTGTTATTGCTAAACACGGAGATCATTTCCATTATATGGGGTATGGTGAATTAGAACAATTCGAATTGGATGAGGTTGCTAAATGGATTCAAGAAACTGGTAAAAATCCAGACGATATCGTTTCTTCAGTTCACTCAGATGAGAAGGAAAGACCAAAGTTTGATTATAAAAAAGTAACTAATAAGATTTCTAGAAATAGTAAAATTGGTTATATAATCAATGAAGGTGGTAAAGATTATTTTTATTCACGTGAAGAACTCGATCTTACTCAAATAGCTTTTTCTGAGCAGGAACTAATGCTGAAAGATAAAGATAATTATCGTTATGATATTGTAGAAACAGAAATTAAACCAAGATTAGCTGTTGATGTATCTAGCTTGCCTATGCATGCAGCCAATACTACATATGATACTGGAACTTCCTTCATTATTCCGCATATCGACCACATTCACGTCGTACCTTATTCTTGGTTAAATAGTGAGCAAATAGCAACTATAAAATATGTAATGCAACATCCTGATGTGCGTCCTGAAGTTTGGTCAAAACCAGGTCATGATGATGCTGGATCTGTTATTGCTAATGTAACTCCTCTTGAAAAACGTCCTGGAATGCAGAATTGGCAAATTATCCATTCTGCGGAAGAAGTTCAGAAAGCACTTAAAGAAGGCAAGTTTGCAACTCCTGATGGATATATTTTTGATCCTCAGGATGTATTGGCAAAGGGAACTTATATTTGGGCAGATAAATCTTTCAGTATTCCAAAAGCTAGTGGTGATTCATTGAGAAGTATCAATCAGTCTGATTTATCAGAGAAAGAGTGGAAACAAGCTCAAGAGTTGATAGCTAAAAGAAATGAAGAAAAAGAAACAACAAATGCTGCTTCTAATTCAAATCTAGTTTCGATAGATAATAAAACAGAAACAAAGAAAGAAGAAGCTGATTCAGGTAAAGTTGATGAAAAACCAAAGGATAGCACACCTCAAAATGAGGCAGATACGCATATCAATAATCCTTCAGTTGAAAAAGATAAACCTAAAGCAGAAGAAAATAAAGAAGATGATTACGATGATATACCAGATTATGGATTAGATAAGGCCACTTTAAAAGATCATATAAATAAAATATCACAAATTGCTCAAATTGATTCTAAATACCTTATTTTTTCTTCAGAAGGTGTTCAATTTTATAATAAGAATGGGGATTTAGTAACCTATGATATTAAAACTCTTAAGCAAATTAAACCTTAGAATATTTTGACTAATGATAATCTAGTTGAAAGGATATTGTTCTATTATTTGGATAGAATAATGTCCTTTTATTTATTGATAGTATAGATGAAATTTCTTGTCTAAAAAACTAAGAAAGGAGTTTTAAAGTAATAATTTTATTATCTTTCACTAAAAAACTTGACAGATAAGCTTAAAAGAGGTAGAATGTTTACTAGTTAATTAAATGGTTAAATAACTGGTTTAGAAAAAACTGTTTAACCGAGAAAAAAAGTTATGAAATAGCTTTAAAACTTATTGAAATGAGGAAATTATGAAATTAAGTAAAAAATATATAGTAGCTGGCTCAGCTGTTATCGTATCCTTGAGTCTTTGTGCTTATGCGCTGAATCAGCATCGCTCACAAGAAAATAAGGACAATAATCGGGTCTCTTATGTAGCTGGCAGCCAGTCCAGTCAGAAAACTGAAAACTTGACGCCAAATCAGGTTAGTCAAAAAGAAGGAATTCAGGCTGAGCAAATTGTAATTAAAATTACAGATCAGGGCTATGTGACGTCACACGGTGATCATTATCATTACTACAATGGGAAAGTTCCTTATGATGCTCTCTTTAGTGAAGAACTCTTGATGAAAGATCCAAACTACCAACTTAAGGATGGAGATATTGTCAATGAAGTCAAGGGTGGTTATATCATCAAGGTAGATGGAAAATATTATGTCTACCTAAAAGATGCAGCTCATGCTGATAATGTTCGAACAAAAGATGAAATCAATCGCCAAAAACAAGAACATGGTAAAGACGAGAAAGAACCTAGCGCAGAAGTATCAGTAGCTAAGTTACAGGGACGTTATACTACTGATGATGGTTATGTCTTTAATGCTTCTGATATCATTAAAGACACAGGTGATGGTTATATAGTACCACATGGTGGTCACTATCATTTCATTCCTAAGAGTGACTTGTCGGCAGGTGAATTAGCAGCCGCAAAAGCATATTTATCAGGGAATACTACAGCTCTCAGTCAACCTTTATCAGTGACACCGAATAATAGTGTTACTGCAGCAGATGATGGTTATGTCTTTAACCCTAATGACATTGTCAGAGATACAGGTGATGCTTATATAGTAAGACATGGGGACCACTATCATTATATTCCTAAGTCATCTCTTAACAATCCCCCATCACACTCTAACACGGAAGAGGTAGGAAGTTCTTCTAGTTCTGTATTAAGTAATCCGTCACCACATGTCCACCATGAGGACGAAGATGATCATGGTTTTGATGCTAATCGAATTATCAGTGAAGATTCAGAAGGTTTTGTCATGACTCATGGCGACCACAATCATTACTTCTTTAAGAAGGATTTGACAGCAGACCAAATTAAGGCAGCTCAGGATCACTTGAAAGGTGCAAATACGACAACACCAAGTGTAGCTCATGATGATCATGATGAAGAAGATCATGACCACCATCATGGTGATGAACATGATCATGGTTTTGATGCAGATAGAGTCATCAGTGAAGATGCGGCAGGTTTTGTCATGTCACATGGTGACCACCATCATTACTTCTTCAAGAAGGATTTGACACCAGAACAAATCAAGGCAGCACAAGATCATTTGAGAGGTAAAACGCCAGTAACACCAAGTCCAGCACATGATGATGACGATGATGATCATGATGAAGATGCACATGGTCATCACCATGACGAACATG
>NZ_CAUQWY010000026.1:0-26283 GCF_963521865.1 uncultured Streptococcus sp. | reverse complement strand
TTTTATGAGCAATAGTTGAGAGGAAGCGTTTTTATTTTAAGCAAAAGAAAAGAGGGACCTTCATCCCTCTCTTCTTTGATTCATTTATGAAATCTTATTTTTCTGTCAAGGCTGCAAGCCCTGGAAGAACTTTACCTTCAAGAAGCTCCATTGATGCGCCTCCGCCCGTACTAATCCATGAGAACTTATCTGCACGGCCAAGGTTAATCGCTGCGGCAGCTGAGTCACCACCACCGATGATTGATTTAACGCCTGGTTGTTTCACGATAGCGTCCATCACACCGATTGTACCAGCTTGGAAGTCAGGGTTTTCAAATACACCCATAGGTCCGTTCCATACAACTGTTTTCGCACCAGTCAAAGCTTCGTCAAATTTAGCGATAGATTTTGGACCGATGTCAAGACCAAGGAAGCCTTCAGAAACCGCTTCACCTTCAGTGTCACGCACTTCAGTGTAACCAGCAAATGCGTTAGCTTCTTTAGAATCAACTGGCAAGATCAATTTACCGTTTGCTTTTTCAAGAAGAGCTTTCGCAACATCCAATTTGTCTTCTTCTACAAGTGAGTTACCGATTTCGATACCTTGTGCTTTGTAGAATGTGTAAGTCATACCACCACCGATAAGAACTTTATCAGCTTTTTCAAGCAAGTTTTCGATAACACCGATCTTGTCTGAAACTTTTGAACCACCAAGGATAGCTACGAATGGACGTTCTGGAGCTTCAACTGCTTCTTGGATGTAGGCAATTTCGTTTTCAAGAAGGAAACCAGCAACTGCTTTTTCAACGTTTGCTGAGATACCAACGTTAGATGCGTGTGCACGGTGAGCTGTACCAAATGCATCGTTTACGAAGATACCATCTCCAAGTGATGCCCAGTATTTACCAAGTTCAGGATCGTTTTTAGATTCTTTCTTGCCGTCAACATCTTCGTAACGAGTGTTTTCAACCAAGAGAACTTGTCCATCTTCAAGAGCGTTGATAGCTGCTTCCAATTCAGCACCACGAGTGACACCTGGAAGGAAAGCAACGTCTTGACCCAATTTAGCTGCCAAATCAGCAGCTACAGGAGCAAGTGATTTACCAGCTTTGTCTGCTTCTTCTTTTACACGGCCAAGGTGAGAGAAGAGGATAGCACGTCCACCTTGTTCAAGGATGTACTTGATAGTTGGAAGAGCTGCAGTGATACGGTTGTCGTTGGTAATCACGCCATCTTTTACAGGTACGTTGAAGTCAACACGAACGAGAACTTTTTTCCCTTTCAATTCAACGTCTTTAACAGTCAATTTTGCCATTAGATATGACTCCTTCTTTTTTTATACGTGTTAATTATATCACAAAATAAGCAAAAGAGATAGAAAAACCCTAAACTTTTCTAGTTCTTTCTTACTCTTTATTTCTGTAAAAATTGATTCATCTATAGGCTTTATTTTAACAAACTTTATTTAGATTCCTAAAAATAGTAGAAAAAAGAGAGACTATGGTAACATTTAGAATTGTAAAATTTACTTAATCAAACTTAGTATCTAATTTTAAAAATATTGTTTTAGCGTTACAAAAGACCGGCTTTCAATTAATTTTCAGATTACTTTATTTTGTATGTTAAAAGAGTCGGTTCCTTTCAAATTATCTTACCTAATATTCCTTACTCTCCCACTTTTTTCTCTTCCACCTCTCACATCTCCACTTCTTACTCTCCCACTTCTGACTATTACTCCTTAATTTAAAAAGATCAGTTCCTTTCAATTCCATCTTCTTGTTGGCAAGTATAAAATTCTCAATACACTCTACTTGTTTATCTGTAATTTTTGTACACCTGAACCCACCCCCACCACGTGGTGAATGATTAAACATATCAAGGATACAATTTTTGTTTATTTCTATTAATTTTTTATTTTCAGTTTGTGGTTGGTAACTCTCCTTTGAAGCAACTATAGTATATCGTCTCTTTGGTCTACTACTTGCTTTAGGATGATCATTTTTTGCCCACTGATAATGATCTTCATAAGAAAATTGATCATATTTTACTGTTGAAAGTTTAACATCATTATAGTGTTCAAAAGGGTTATCCGCTACTTTTTCCACTTTATCACTGTCACTTTTTTCCCAATAGATTATCTCATCTACAATAAATACTAAGTCAACAAACCACTTATCATCTGATGGAGTTCCTTGTCTGGTAAACCAAAATAACGTATCTCCCTTTTTAAGTTGAGATGCTTTGATTTGATTGGTTTTACAAAATGTATTCAAAAATCTTTCGCTCCAAACATATGGATCTTGATTCCCTTTAAAATTATCACAGTATACACTAGTATCATCAATTTTTACTTCAATTCTATTTTGATGTAACATAATATAATTTGCCATAATATGCATTCTCCTATGTCATGTTCTATTTTAAGAGAAAAAAATCTCTGTAATTCGTAAATAAAATCATAAAAATGTTATTATATTCAAATGGCGTCCTAGATAGATTATATAATTTACATTATTAATCGTCAATAAATCTTGTGATAAAGTTTTATTAGAATTAATGAATTCAAAGTCTTTCATAACTTTTTCTAAAGCAAGAAAGATACTATTAATACTAGATTAAAATCAAAAAAAAACATCTTATAATAGTAGTTATGAAACTTACAAATGAAGAAATACAAAAAATTGAAAAACTCCTAAGAGATTCATCGTACGCCAAATATCACAAACGTCTACAGATTATTTATTTCCGCTCAAAAGAAAAGAGTTATAAGAAAATCATGAATCTGCTAGATTGCAATAAAACAACTGTTTGGAGGAATTTTAAAAAATGCCAAATTTTCTTTCTAAAATTTTAGCTTAACACTTGTTAGATTTACTTTTATCCTTTAAAATAGAATAGGAGAAATTCCGTTATTATTTTTCGGAGGAAAAAGAAATGTCCATTAATTGGCAGGAAATTTTATTTCACTTTTTAGGTGGTCTGGGACTATTCTTATATAGTATCAAGACCATGGGAGACGGTTTGCAACAAGCTGCTGGAGATCGCCTTCGTTTTTACATTGACAAGTACACCAGCAATCCATTTTTAGGTGTTCTAGTCGGGATTGTCGTGACTGCCCTGATTCAGTCAAGTACAGGGGTTACAGTTATCACGGTTGGACTGGTCAGCGCTAGTCTTCTCACTCTTAGACAGGCTATCGGAATTATCATGGGAGCCAACATCGGAACCACAGTTACTTCCTTTATCATTGGTTTCAAGCTTGGTGAGTATGCTTTACCCCTGATTTTCCTTGGAACCATGTTCCTATTCTTTACAAAAAACAGAACAGCAAACAATATCGGGCGCATCCTGTTTGGTGTAGGGGGAATCTTCTACGCCCTCAACCTCATCAGTGCTGGTATGAGTCCTCTTAAAGATTTACCACAATTCAAGGAGTATATGGTAACCTTGGGACAAAATCCTATTTTAGGAGTTTTTGCTGGTGCAGTGATTACCGTTCTCATCCAGGCTTCTTCTGCGACAATCGGGATTTTGCAGGGTCTCTATGCAGGTGGATTCCTTGACCTTAAAGGTTCGCTACCTGTTCTCTTCGGGGATAATATCGGGACAACCCTAACCGTTATCATCGCGGCAGCTGGAGCCAATGTCTCTGCGAAACGCGTTGCTGCAACCCACGTCACCTTTAACGTATTAGGAACTATCCTTTGCTTAATCTTATTAGGTCCATTTACATCTATGATTGAGTACTTCCAAGCACTCCTTCACCTCTCACCTGAGATGACCATCGCCTTCTCGCACGGTGCCTTTAACGTAAGTAACACCATTGTACAATTTCCATTCATCGGAGCCTTGGCCTACTTTGTAACTAAGCTCATCCCTGGTGAAGATGAAGTTGTCAAGTACGAGCCACTTTATCTTGATGAGCATTTGATTAAACAAGCTCCATCAATCGCTCTCGGAAATGCCAAAAAAGAACTCCTTCACTTGGGAAATTATGCTTCTAAAGCCTTTGACCTTTCATACAACTACATCATTGACCTTAATGAAAAGGTTGCTGAAAAAGGCCACAAGACGGAAGAAGCCATCAATACCATTGATGAAAAATTGACTCGTTACCTGATTACTCTTTCAAGTGAAGCCCTTAGCCAGAAAGAAAGTGAAGTTCTCACAAACATCCTGGATTCATCCCGTGATTTGGAACGGATTGGGGATCACGCAGAAGCCCTAATCAATCTGACCGACTACCTTCAACGTAAAAACGTTGAGTTCTCTGAAGCTGCTTTGCAAGAACTAGCTGATATCTATCAAAAAACCACTGGCTTTATCAAGGATGCCCTTGACAGCGTGGAAAACAATGATATTGAAAAAGCTCAAAGTCTGATTGAACGCCATAAAGAAATCAACAATATGGAACGTGTTCTCAGAAAGACTCACATCAAACGCCTCAACAAGGGCGAGTGTTCAACGCAAGCTGGGGTCAACTTTATCGATATTGTTTCCCACTATACTCGTGTATCAGACCATGCTATGAATCTAGCTGAAAAGGTCATCGCTGAACAAATCTAAGAACTAAGAAGCTATCCTAATACTCAATGAAAATCAAAGAGCAAACTAGGAAACTAGCCACAGGCTGTACTTGAGTACGGCAAGGCGACGTTGACGTGGTTTGAAGAGATTTTCGACGAGTATAAATGGGATGGCTTTTTTCTTTTCCTAACCAAGAATTGCTTTTCTAACATATAGAAAAATGCTTTGATCCACAATGGAATCAAAGCATTTTAAAGATCTCCCCATACATAATCGCAGAAGCTGCGGTTCCTCGGTACTTGGCTTCTTCTCTTTTGATAAAGCGAGCTAAGTTGAGCAACTCAGGTGCCGGATGTTTGGGATTTAGGAGCAATTCACGATTGACCAGACCTGAGAGACGAACTGCCAGCAATTGCTCATTTGTAGTAGGCAGTTTTTTAGCAGTCTCTAGGAGAGCAGCAACTAAATCTTCACTCAAATCATGTCGAGCATGATTGTAAAGATCTTTTATAAGGCTTTCTAGGTTTGGTTCTACCATCCCTACCACCTCCCTTATGGTTTAATAATTTTTAATCAAATCAACCGTTGAACGATCCAATTTCTTCACCAAGGCTTGTAAGAAAGCTTGAGCTTCTAGGAAGTCATCCATAGCGTAGAGGGTTTGGTGAGAATGGATATAACGAGCGCAAACACCGATAGTTGTAGATGGGACACCACCATTTTTCAGATGAGCTGCGCCAGCGTCTGTTCCGCCTTTACCACAGTAGTATTGGTACTTGATTCCAGCTTCTTCAGCCGTTGTCAAAAGGAAATCCTTCATCCCTGGGAGAAGCAAGTGACCTGGATCGTAGAAGCGAATCAAGGTTCCATCCCCAATCTTGCCTTGGCCACCATAAACATCACCCGCTGGTGAGCAATCAACTGCTAGGAAGACTTCTGGGTCAAACTTAGTTGTAGAAGTATGAGCACCACGGAGACCAACCTCTTCTTGGACGTTAGAGCCAAGATAAAGTTCATTTCCGAGTTTTTGGTCTGAAAGAGCTTCTGCTAGCTCACTCACCATAAGAACCCCGTAGCGGTTGTCCCAAGCTTTTGAGATGATATTTTTTTCATTAGCTGTCAAGATAGCACTACTATCAGGTACAATCGTGTCACCAGGACGGATACCAAAGCTTTCTGCTTCAGCCTTATCCGCAAAACCACCATCAAAAATGATATCTGCAATAGCAGGCATGCTTGGTCCACCTGTTCCACGTGTCAAATGTGGCGGAACAGAACCCGAAATCACAGGAATTTCACGACCGTCACGAGTTAAGAGTTTAAAACGTTGGCTGCTGACTACCATCGGGTTCCAGCCACCGATTTCTACGACACGGAAGGTACCATCTGGCTTGATTTCGCTGACCATAAAACCAACTTCATCCATATGAGAAGCGACCAAGACGCGTGGTGCATCTGCAGTTTCTGAATGTTTAATTCCGAAAATACCACCCAAGCCATCTGTCACCACTTCATCCACGTGCGGTGTCAACTTTTCACGAAGATAAGCACGGACAGGTGCTTCATGACCTGAGATCGCAGCAAGTTCTGTTACTTCTTTGATTTTTGAAAATAATGTTGTCATTTCAGTTCCTTCTTTCTTTCATCCATTTTACCACTTTTTATAGGATAAGGATAGCGGGAAGGTGGATAGATTTTTACTCTCTTTTCCTATAAAAAAGAGAGACAGATGTTCTTTCAGGAATTTTTTTATACATTAAATTTTCAGAAAATTTATTGACAGATTAAAAATTTCGTGTTACATTTATATCTGAAGGTATCTTTCGATACCAAATCTACATGAAAGGACTGGGTATGAAACTTTCTCATTATTTAATTGGCTTACTTCTACTCCTAGTCTTTCTCTCCATTAGCATTGGAACCAGTGATTTTTCATGGGGAAAGCTCTTTGCTTTCGACCAGCAGACCTGGCTTCTCTTTCAAGAGTCCCGTCTTCCAAGGACGATTAGCATTCTCCTGGCTGCATCTAGCATGAGTATGGCAGGACTTCTCATGCAGACTATTACCCAAAATCAGTTTGCTGCACCGAGTACAGTTGGGACTACTGAAGCCGCCAAACTGGGAATGGTACTGAGCCTCTTTGTCTTTCCGTCTGCTAGTCTGACCCAAAAGATGCTCTTTGCTTTTGTTTCATCCATCGTATTTACCCTCTTCTTCCTAGCCTTTATGACCATTTTTACTATAAAGGAAAGATGGATGTTGCCTCTGATTGGGATCATCTATAGTGGAATTATCGGTTCTGTGACAGAAGTTATCGCCTACCGTTTCAATCTGGTTCAGAGTATGACCGCCTGGACCCAGGGCTCCTTCTCCATGATTCAGACCCATCAGTATGAGTGGCTCTTCTTAGGGCTCATTATCCTGATAGCCGTTTGGAAATTATCCCAAACCTTTACCATCATGAATTTAGGGAAAGAAACCAGTGAAAGTTTGGGAATTTCCTACTCCTTACTTGAAAAACTGGCCCTCTTTCTGGTGGCGCTAACGACTAGTGTTACCATGATTACTGTGGGTGGCTTGCCATTTCTCGGGGTCATCGTTCCCAATCTTGTTCGCAAGCACTATGGAGATAATCTAAGTCAGACCAAACTCATCGTCGCACTGGTCGGAGCCAATCTGGTTCTGGCCTGCGATATCCTCTCTCGAGTCTTGATTCGGCCCTATGAGCTGTCTGTCAGTCTCTTGCTAGGAATCATCGGTAGCCTTATCTTTATCCTACTTCTCTGGAGAGGGGGACGAAAAGATGCAGTTTAAAAGCAAACATACCAAACTCTTCTGGCTTCTCATTATTCTGGCCATTGGAGCTTGGCTCCTCTACTTTTGGCCCATTACTCACCTGTCAGCCTTTGCTTGGAAGTTGCGTTCTCAAAAGATAGTTGTTTATCTCTTGGTAGCCATCGCGACAGGGATTTCAACTATTAGTTTTCAAACCCTAACAGAAAATCGCTTCCTAACACCTAGTATTTTAGGAATCCAATCCTTCTACGTCCTACTGCAAACTCTACTACTGGTTTTTGAAAGCAAGCTTCTTCAGCTTGGTAAGTCTCCTATTTTAGAATTCCTAATCTTACTTCTCGTCCAATCCCTCTTCTTTCTCGCCTTACAAGGCTACTTGAAGACACTGATGAAGCAAGACCTGGTCTTCATCCTGCTGATCTGTCTAGCCCTGGGAAGTCTCTTTCGAAATATCAGTACCTTCCTTCAGGTCCTGATGGATCCAAATGAATACGATAAACTGCAGAACAGTCTCTTTGCCTCCTTTCAGCATCTCAACACTTCCATCCTAGCCATTGGTTCTCTGATTATCCTTGCTTTGACCATCTTTTTCTTTCGGAAAGCAGTCATTCTGGATGTCTTGCATCTGCAAAGAGAAACGGCTCAGATATTGGGACTCGATGTTGAAAAAGAACAGAGAGAACTCCTCTGGGGCATCGTGCTTTTGACTTCAACGGCCACTGCCTTGGTAGGGCCTATGGCCTTCTTTGGCTTTATGCTGGCCAACCTCACCTACCTGATCGTCAAAGATTATCGGCACAAGTTGCTCTTTATCGTGGCCATTCTGGTTGGATTTATCAGTTTGACCTTGGGGCAAGCCCTGATTGAACGAGTATTTGCTCTGGAAATTCGCATCAGTATGATCATCGAGAGTGTGGGTGGCTTCTTATTCTTTATCTTACTTTATAGGAGGGCGCGTCGGTGAAACTGGAAAACATTGACAAATCCATTCAAAAACAGGATATTTTGCAAGGTATTACGCTTGAAGTCAGTCCTCAGAAACTGACAGCCTTCATTGGTCCAAATGGTGCTGGAAAATCGACTCTCCTCTCCATCATGAGCAGACTGACCAAGAAGGATCAGGGAATTCTCAGTATCAAAGG
Source organism: uncultured Streptococcus sp. (assembly GCF_963521865.1). Taxonomy (GTDB): domain Bacteria; phylum Bacillota; class Bacilli; order Lactobacillales; family Streptococcaceae; genus Streptococcus. The sequence continues at coordinate 17,839 of NZ_CAUQWY010000026.1, read as the reverse complement.
TCGTGAAATCGAAAGCTGGAATTCACAAGAACTGGCCCAGGAGCTCACCATCCTAAAGCAGAAAATCAATTACCAGGCTAAATTAACCGTTGAAGAACTGGTCAGTTTTGGACGTTTTCCCTACAGCCGTGGTCGACTAAAGGCAGAAGACTGGGAAAAAATCCGAGAAACTCTGGACTATCTGGAACTGACAGACTTAAAAGACCGCTACATCGATAGCCTGTCTGGGGGACAGCTCCAGCGGGTCTTTATCGCTATGGTACTGGCCCAGGATACGGACTTTATCTTACTAGACGAACCGCTCAACAATCTTGATATCAAGCAAAGCGTTAGCATGATGCAGATTCTTCGGAGACTGGTGGAAGAACTCGGAAAGACCATTATCATCGTCCTCCACGATATCAACATGGCCAGTCAATATGCGGATGAAATTGTTGCCTTCAAGGACGGTCAAGTCTTTAGCAAGGGAACAACCGATCAAATCATGCAGGCTGACCTGCTCAGTCAACTCTATGAGATTCCCATCACGCTGGCGGATATCAATGGCAAAAAGATCTGTATCTATAGCTAGTAACATAGAAACTCGAGTTAGAGAACCCTCAGTCTCTTAGCTAACAAGCCTATCAAAGAGACTACCTAAATCGTTATCACATTTTAAAAAAGGAGAAATCATGAAAACATCCCTTAAATTTTATCTCACTGCCCTAGTGGCCAGCTTCTTACTCTTACTTGGTGCATGTAGTACCAACTCAAGCACTAGTCAGTCGGAAACAAGCAACTCTGCTCCAACAGAGATAACCATTAAAAGTTCATTAGACGAAGTCAAACTTTCAAAAGTTCCTGAAAAGATTGTGACCTTTGACCTTGGTGCTGCGGATACTATTCGTGCTCTAGGATTTGAAAAAAATATCGTTGGAATGCCTACAAAAACAGTACCAACCTATCTCAAAGACCTAGCTGGAAAAGTTAAAAATGTTGGTTCTATGAAAGAACCTGATTTAGAAACTATCGCCGCCCTTGAGCCTGATTTGATTATTGCTTCCATACGTACACAAAAATTCGTAGACAAATTCAAAGAAATCGCCCCAACCGTTCTCTTCCAAGCAAGTAAGGACGACTACTGGACTTCTACCAAGGCTAATATCGAATCCTTAGCAAGCGCCTTTGGTGAAACTGGTACACAGAAAGCCAAGGAAGAATTAGTCAAGCTAGACAAGAGCATCCAAGAAGTAGCTACTAAAAATGGAAGCTCTAACAAAAAAGCCCTTGCCATCCTCCTCAATGAAGGAAAAATGGCTGCCTTTGGTGCCCAATCTCGTTTTTCTTTCTTGTATCAAACCTTGAAATTCAAGTCAACTGATACTCAATTTGAAGATTCTCGCCACGGACAAGAAGTCAGCTTTGAAAGTGTCAAAGAAATCAATCCTGACATCCTCTTTGTTATCAACCGTACCCTTGCCATCGGTGGTGACAACTCAAGCAACGATGGCGTCCTAGAAAATGCCCTTATCGCTGAAACACCTGCCGCTAAAAATGGCAAGATCATCCAACTAACACCAGACCTCTGGTATCTAAGTGGAGGCGGTCTTGAATCAACAAAACTCATGATTGAAGACGCACAAAAAGGCTTGAAATAAACAACTTCAAACTCATACTCTTCGAAAATCTCTTCAAACCACGTCAACGTCGCCTTGCCGTACTCAAGTACAGCCTGCGGCTAGTTTCCTAGTTTGCTCTTTGATTTTCATTGAGTATCAACTAACATCTTTAGGCTCTATAATATTTGTAGTGGGTAAATCCCCTATGGATATTATGGAGCCTATTTTGTTGTAGAAAAAAAGTCCCATAAGATCTATAATGAAAAGCGACCAAACAACTCATTAGAAAGATTCATATGGAACAATTACATTTTATCACAAAACTACTCGATATCAAAGACCCTAATATCCAAATTATAGATGTCATTAATAGAGATACACACAAGGAAATCATCGCTAAACTGGATTATGAGGCTCCATCTTGTCCTGATTGCGGAAGTCAAATGAAGAAATATGACTTTCAAAAACCTTCTAAAATTCCTTACCTCGAAACAACTGGTATGCCTACTAGAATCCTCCTTAGAAAACGTCGATTCAAGTGCTATCATTGCTCTAAAATGATGGTCGCTGAGACTTCTCTCGTCAAGAAGAATCACCAAATCCCTCGTATCATCAACCAAAAGATTGCCCAGAAGCTAATTGAAAAGACTTCTATGACCGATATTGCTCATCAGCTGGCCATTTCAACTTCAACTGTCATTCGCAAGCTCAATGACTTTCGTTTTAAGCATGATTTTTCTCGTCTTCCTAAGATTATGTCCTGGGACGAATATACCTTTACAAAAGGAAAGATGAGTTTCATTGCGCAAGATTTTGACAATCTCAATATCATCACTGTTCTTGAAGGTAGAACACAAGCTATCATAAGAAATCATTTTCTGCGCTACAATCGCGCTGTTCGTTGTCAGGTAAAAATCATTACTATGGATATGTTTAGCCCTTACTATGACTTGGCTAAACAGCTTTTTCCGTGTGCTAAAATCGTTCTTGAACGCTTTCACATTGTTCAACACTTAAGTCGTGCTATGAGTCGTATCCGTGTCCAAATTATGAATCAGTTTGAGCGAAAATCCCATGAATACAAGGCTATCAAGCGCTACTGGAAGCTCATTCAACAGGATAGTCGTAAACTCAGCGATAAACGTTTTTATCGCCCTACTTTTCGCATGCACTTAACCAATAAAGAGATTCTAGACAAGCTTTTAAGCTATTCAGAAAACTTGAAACACCACTATCATCTCTATCAACTCTTGATTTTTCACTTTCAGAATAAGGAACCAGAGAAATTTTTCGGACTCATTGAGGACAATCTTAAGCTGGTTCATCCTCTTTTTCAGACTGTCTTTAAAACCTTCCTGAAGGATAAAGAAAAGATTGTCAACGCCCTTCAACTACACTATTCTAACGCCAAATTAGAAGCAACCAATAATCTCATCAAACTTATCAAACGCAATGCCTTTGGTTTTCGGAACTTTGAAAATTTCAAAAAACGGATTTTTATCGCTCTGAATATCAAAAAAGAAAGGACGAAATTTGTCCTTTCTAGAGCTTAGCTTTTCTTCAACCCACTACAGTTGACAAAGAGCCCATCTTTACATGATAAAACGCATCCTATCAAATTCACTCAAATCTGATAGGATGCGTTTTTATCATTTCACTAAAATATTTTTACCTAGCCTCATTTTTCTTCTTGATTCCGTTTGAGTGAAAAGTGGTCTGGGACGGGGTCCTTACCTGTTTTCGACCAGGGATGGCAACGTAAAATCCGAGCCAAGCCCATCAAAACACCCTTGAAGCCATGTTTTTCAATAGCCTGAATCATATAGTTTGAGCAGGTAGGCTCAAAACGACAAGAGGGTGGAAAGGCTGGTGAGATAAACCGTTGGTAAAAGCGCACAGGCGCTATTAAGATTCGTTTCATTATTTCTTAGTTACAGCCATGGTATGTAGTTGGCTGATTTCTTTTTTGTTAAGACGACGGGATTCTCCTGGACGGAGTCCTGTCAAGTCTAGATGTCCAAAACGGGTCCGTGACAACTTGTCCACTTGGAGACCGACAGCTTCAAACATCTTTTTAACCTGATGATTACGCCCTTCATGGATGGTCAACTGCACCACAGAACGGTTTTTGACTGGATCCACTTTGAGAATCTCATAGACAGCCGGCTTGGTTTTCTTGCCATCAATCTCAAGTCCACGGGTCAAGGGGCGGAGATTATCCTTATTGGCCACACCTTTAACACGCGCAACATAAACCTTATCAATCTCATTACGAGGGTGAATCATCTCATCCGTAAAATCCCCATCATTGGTCAAAATCAAGACTCCTGATGTATCCCAGTCCAAACGACCTACAGGGTAGATGCGCTCTTTCACGTTGGGCAAGAGGTCGACAACCGTCTTGCGGCCCTTGTCATCTGTCACGCTGGAAATGACACCGCGTGGTTTGTTAAGCAGATAATAGACCTTTTCTTCATTGTAGATAGGCTGACCTTCAACTTCTACCTTGTCGCCTGACTTGATGGTGGTTGCTAGTTCACGTACCACTTGGCCGTTAACCGTCACCAAGCCTTGCTTGATCAACTCTTCTGCTTTTCTCCTACTGGCCACACCTGCGTGGGCAATATACTTATTGATTCTCATCTTCTTCTATCCTTTCACCAAATAATTGGCTTTCTTGGGCTTGAATCTCAAGCTCATCAATCACTGGTAATTCTTCCAAATGATTTATCCCCATGTAATCTAGGAAATAATCCGTTGTAACATAGAGGTTGGGGCGCCCCAACACTTCTTTTTTCCCGTCTTCTCGTATCAGGTCAAAAGCCTGCAACTTTGCCAAGGCCCCACTCGAGTTGACCCCACGGATAGCATCAATTTCTATCCGTGTGATGGGCTGTTTGTAGGCAATGATGGACAAGGTCTCAAGGGCAGCCCGAGATAAACTTTGGTTGATAGGTGCCTTAGAGTATTCCTTCAAAATCTCTGCAAATTGAGGCTTGGTCACCAATCTATAAGCGCCCCCTGTCTCAATCAGAGCCAAACTGGAATCTGGGGCCTTTTCATACTTCTGAGCTAATTTTTCTAAACTCTGTTGGATGCCTGTCGGTGGCAGAGAGAGGAGTTCAGCTAACTGGCGGACTCTAATCCCATCTTCACCCGCTACAAACAAGAGCGCTTCTATTTTTGCTAAAGTACTCATCTTTCCTCTCTATCAAGTCTAGCTTTGGACCACTTGACTTTCTTCCTTCTTTTCCATGAGATAGATATCTCCGAAACTTTCCTCTTGCACGAGGAGCAGCTCCTGGGTTTTGATTAACTCTAAGGTCGCCAAAAAGAGGGTAATGACCTCTTGGACATTCTGGGCTTCCTTGAACAAATCTTGCAAGCGCAATTGATCTCGTCCAGTCAAGGACTCTTTCACGATAACCATCATGTCCTCAATCTTATACTCATCCCGCAAGATAGTCGTGTGATTCTGTGCAAACTCCTCTTTTTTCTTGGCTAGGATATTTGAAAAAGCCAAAAAAAGGTCAATGGTCGTCTTGTCATGCACAAGCTCCGCATCTTCGTAAATCAACTCAGTCGGCGCTTTGGAATAATACTGAGCCCGTTCTTGGTGCTTGGCTTCTAGGTGTTCCCCCAAGAGCTTAAACTTGCGATATTCTTCGATTTGAGAGAGAAGATCCTGCTCTAGATCGTCCTCCAAGTCGGTCACTTCTGCTACCTTTGGAAGGAGTTTGCGACTCTTAATCAGCATGAGCTGACTGGCCATAACCATGTACTCACCCGTCACTTCCAGACGCATGGCCTGCAGAGTTGAGACATAGGCTAGATACTGCTCAATGACTTCCGTAATGGGCACATCATAGATATCCATCTGATACTTAGAAACCAGGTGCAAGAGCAAGTCCAGAGGCCCTTCAAAATCTTTTAGTTTAATATCCATTATCTATATTTTTCTAAGGTCAGGACCGTTTTTAATCCTAATTTTTTTGCAATTTCGTACAAATCGACCTTCTTTTCTACCTGTCTTAGAATGAACTGTTCCCGCAAGGCTTGGGCCGATAAGGCTGGAAAACCTTTCTCCTTGACAAAGGACTCCAGCTGACGAAAGGCCCACTGACGGGAATAGGCTTTCCCTCCCCTTTCAAAGAGGTAGGTCTGTCCCATCAAGGGTTCTAATTCTGAAAGCAAGGTCATGGGAATGGTGACAATCCTCTGTTGGGAAGACTTCTTAATTCGCAACACCTGAAAATCCAGATTGATATCCTCAACCTTGAGAGCCAAAATCTCACTCGGCAAGAGCCCCATTTCCAAGATAAGTAGAGCCAGTAAACGCCCCTCTGGAACGTCGCTTTCCTGCCAAAAAGAGTCTAGGTCTAACAGTTCTGGCTTCTCGGTCTTCTTTTCAGCTTGTTTAGCTAATTCCAGACGGTAAAAGCTGTCCACTTCTCCTTTTTGATAGAGAAAGTAGAGAAATTGGTTACAGGCCGAAATCTTTCGCTTCTGGGCGCTGATTTTTAGATTGGCTAGCTGGGCCTGGTAAATCTTGAGACTGGTCTCAGAAATCCGATTACCCACAATGTCTAAAAATTTCTCCAGATCATACTTATAGGACTGCTTGGAATTGGCAGACAAGCCCTGCTTTTCCTCTAAAAAGGCTGAAATCCTGTCTCTCATTTGCATCGAATCTCATATTCCTTACTAAAGTCATGCAAGAGGGCATTCACTGCCTTGAGGATAGACTTGCGCGTGATAATTCCTTGGAAAATCCCAGACGCATCCACAACCGGCAAGAAGGACTCATCTACCAACTTGTGCAAGACCTCCGTAATGGTAAAATCAGGCGAAACAACCGCTACGTCCGTTTTGGTCATATGAACAATATCCGTATCCGCCATGATTTCTTGACTCAAGTCATGCTCCATCTGGTAAGCCATAATATCTCTGAGCCCAATCGTCCCAACAAAGTGTTTTTCATCTGTCACAACAGGAACACGAGTATAGGTCATCTGACTGAGCAAGAGGGTCGCGTGATCTGCATTGTGGGTATCAATCAACACAGCTAGATTTTCAGCAGGGGTCAAAAAAGTTTCTTCTTGTCCCAACAAGAAAGTCTCAAACTCCTTGGCAATCATCGGCTAAACTCCTTGGACAAGCTCGGATACACCTCATGGTCTCGTGTCAAAAAGTCCACTTTAAAATAACTATCATCAATCTCCACACGAGCATAGAGACATTCTCTGATGGTCCCACGTGGTTGACTGATGGAACCTGGATTTAGAAAGAGGGTCTTGCCTTCCATCCAAGCGCTTGGCACATGCAAGTGACCATAGAGGCAGATATCAGCCTCTTCCTCCTGAGCCCAGTAGTCCAACTTTTGAAAATTGAAATTAATGTCAAACAAGTGACCATGGGTTTGGATAATCTTGGTCGAACCAAGCTCAGTCACCAAACGTTCTGGGTAACCTGCATAGAAGTCCATGTTCCCTTTAACAACACGGATGCCTTCCCAAAGGGGAGAATCAGGACGCAGTTCAGAATCGCCATTATGAAAAACAGCATCAACTTTGCCTACATAGCGATCACGGATTTCTTCCACAATCAAGCTATCGCCATGGGAATCGCTCATTACAATGATGGTTTGCTTTGCCATGATGGAAATACCTCCAAAAGTTTCTTAACGGCTAAGGCACGGTGAGATTGACTATTTTTTTCTTCAAGGGTTAATTCAGCTGAGGACTTGCCTGTCTCTCCTACAAGGAAGAGAGGGTCATAGCCAAAGCCATTTTCACCCTTAGGTTCAAAGTTAATGTAGCCAGGCCAGTCTGCTTCAACAACCAAGCTTTCCTTGTTTGGACTGGCTACGACTAGGGTTGTATGGAATTGAGCCGAGCGGTCCTTGAGTTCAAAGACCATGGCCAATTCGTGCAAGAGTTTAGCATTGTTTTCACGATCAGTTGCTCCCACACCTGCGAAACGAGCTGACCAGACACCCGGCAAACCGCCCAGGACATCGACTTTCAGTCCAGAGTCATCTGCCAAAACCATCTTGCCCGTTAATTGGGAAATGGTTTCTGCTTTGAGACGGGCATTTTCTTCGAAGGTCATGCCTGTTTCAGCTACTTCAGGCAGGTCAGAATAGTCATTAAGATTTTCCACATCGTAGCCTAACTTATCAAAGATAGCTCGGAATTCCTTGGTCTTGCCTTCGTTTCGAGTCGCAATCAATAAGGTTTCTCTGACCTTGTTTGTCTCAAAGAAAGCTTCTACATCAACACCTTCTTTAGGCAGTTCTACATGCAGGAGTTGCCCATTTTCAACCAAGAGCAAGGCCCCCTGACGTTGGATGACTTCCAGATTTCGTCCCATTTCTTGGTTGAGGATATCTACCACAAAAGACAATAAACGGTAGAGAGAACCATAGCGTAAAACAGTAACAGAAACAGGAAAACCTCGATCCTCATCTCGAAATCTTTGGGCAAACTCCAATAGAGGAAAATCCAAGTCATCATCCGTCAACGTCCGGACGCCACCAAAAATACCATAGGACCCGACATACCAGTCCTGTTCATCCTTATATTCATAAATTTTATTTGTCATAATTCTACATGCTCCACATGAATCTCTTTTTCCAGCCATTCTTCACCAATTTGTGCAAAACTTTGGCTGCTGGCTGTTGTGTAAAAACGGTGATGGAGTGGCCCAGCATCGCGACCACGATTGATTTCAAAATAATTAAGTAAGACTGAGATATCTCGTACGCACTCTGCTCCACTATCGATGAGCTGAACCTTGGGCCCCATGACATTTTGAATAATAGGTCTGAGGAGTGGATAATGGGTACAGCCCAAAATCAGGCTATCCACCTTTCCAACCAAGGGACGCAGGGTTTCATAGACCACTTTCTTGGTGACACTGGTTGACAGGGCACCTGACTCAACCAAGGGAGCAAACTTGGGACAGGCCAAGCTCTCCACCTGTAAGTCCGGATCCAGATCATGGATTTTCTGGCGGTAGATATCTGATTGTACCGTCATAGGCGTTCCAATCACTCCGATTTTCCCACCTTGGCTGGACTTGATAGCTGCCGAAGCTCCTGGCAAAATCACACCTAGGACGGGAATGTCTAGTTGAGCCTTGATTTCTTCCCAGACGACGGCAGTCGCAGTATTACAAGCAATGACAATCATTTTGACATCCTTGGTCAAAAGAAAGTTGACCAACTGCCAAGTATATTCACGAATTTGCTCAGCAGGACGGGGACCATAGGGCGCCCGTGCCGAATCTCCAATATAGACGATTTCTTCATGGGGAAGCTGGCGCATGAGCTCGCGCACAACGGTCAAGCCCCCGACACCCGAATCCAAAAAACCAATTGGTCGATTATCCATACAGTCTTCTTTCTAGTCTTTTTTCTGATTGATAGTTCATTATGATTACCGTTACTTATGAACTGAATAATGACAGCCTCATCAACAACTATCTCTCTTAATCATAATCAAATATCAATAGAATGCAAGGAAAAAGTCTCATCCCTAAACCATAACCAACATAGTGAGAAGTCTGGAACTTTCATCCCAGACTTTTCCTTATTTATTTTTTCTTTTTATTGTTAGCAAGGGCTGCCTTTTGTTGGCGGATGATTTGGTGGTAAACTTGTTGTACCTTGGCTTCGCTTGGTTTTTGACCATTTGCACTCAAAAGAGTACGAACTGCTTCAGCATTCAAACGTGGGTTGTCAGCGAATTCTTTTTCGATTTGCTTACGAACCAAGTACATTCCTCCAAGAGCTCCTCCTAGAAAAGCTAGCACAATCAATACAATTGCTAAAAGTAAATCCATCATTTTTCTCCTGTTTCTTTTTGAGTCTCTTTCATTATACCACAAACTAGCCACCCTGACCAGTTTGTTTTACGCTTTCAAGACGATACCAATACATAGTCACCTTATACACTCGCATCTTTGACTACTTGTTTAACCAGTTTCCAGTCACATTATATAAAACTATAACTTCATATGAAAATCTCTTGCTTTCTCTGTTTTTATTTGTTATATTAAAATGGTACAAATAAAATCGATCCATATCAGACTGTAAATAGGGCATTATATTTTTTTAAGAAAAAATGAAAGCGCTTTTAATTAATGAAGGAGGTTTCTATGGAAAAAATTTGGAGGGAGAAATCCTGTCGCTACAGTATTCGAAAGCTAACAGTCGGCACAGCTTCTGTTTTGCTTGGTGCGGTTTTTCTAGCTAGTCATACCGTCTCTGCTGATACTACTGAAGTAAAGCAAAACGAGGCTACACTGGAGAAAACTACAGCTAAGACAGATACCGTTACGAAAACAACTGAATCAACCGAGCACACACAGCCAAGCGAAGCAATTGACCATTCAAAACCAGTTCTAGCTGATAATAGTGTTTCTGAAACCAAACCTACTGAGGATAATGTTGCCTCTGCTACAACTAATCAAACCAGTACTGAGGCTATTGTAAAACCTAATGAAAATAAGGAAACCGAAAAACAAGAACTACCCGTGACAGAACAAAGCAACTATCAGCTAAACTATGATCGACCAACAGCTCCTTCCTATGATGGCTGGGAAAAACAAGCACTCCCAGTTGGGAATGGTGAGATGGGGGCTAAGGTTTTTGGTCTCATTGGCGAGGAGAGAATCCAATACAACGAAAAAACTCTTTGGTCAGGTGGACCGCGTCCCGACAGTACCGACTATAATGGAGGAAACTATCAAGAACGGTATAAAATTTTAGCAGAAATTCGTAAGGCTCTCGAGGGTGGAGACCGCCAAAAAGCCAAACGATTAGCCGAGCGAAATCTAGTTGGTCCAAACAATTCCCAATATGGACGTTATTTAGCCTTTGGTGATGTATCCATGGTTTTCAATAACCAGAAAAAGGGTCTGGATACGGTAACAGATTATCACCGTGGTTTGGATATCACAGAAGCTACTACAACCACTTCTTACACCCAAGATGGAACGACCTTTAAAAGAGAAACCTTCTCCAGCTATCCTGATGATGTTACAGTTACCCACTTGACCCAAAAAGGGGACAAAAAACTTGATTTTACAGTTTGGAATAGCTTAACAGAAGATTTGCTTGCTAACGGAAACTACTCAGCGGAATATTCTCACTACAAGAGTGGCCATGTTACGACAGACCAAAATGGTATCCTACTAAAAGGTACAGTCAAAGATAATGACCTCCGGTTCGCATCCTATCTAGGAATTAAAACGGACGGAAAGGTTACTGTCCATGAGGATAGTTTAACGGTTACAGGGGCCAGCTACGCTACTCTTTTACTCAGTGCCAAGACCAACTTTGCTCAGAATCCAAAAACCAACTATCGCAAAGACATTGACCTCGAAAAAACAGTTAAAGGAATTGTAGAAGCTGCTAAGGCCAAAGACTACGAGACACTTAAAAAGAGGCATATCAAGGATTATCAAAGTCTCTTTAACCGCGTCAAACTTAACCTAGGTGGAAGCAAGACTGCTCAAACGACAAAAGAGGCTCTTCAGACCTATAACCCTAGCAAAGGTCAAAAATTGGAAGAACTCTTCTTCCAATACGGACGTTATCTACTCATTAGTTCGTCTCGTGATCGGACAGATGCCCTTCCTGCCAACCTACAAGGAGTCTGGAATGCTGTAGACAATCCACCTTGGAACGCTGACTACCACCTCAATGTCAATTTGCAAATGAACTATTGGCCAGCCTACATGAGCAACCTTGCTGAAACAGCCAAGCCAATGATCAATTACATTGATGACATGCGCTATTATGGTCGTATCGCTGCCAAAGAATACGCTGGTATCGAATCCAAAGACGGACAAGAAAATGGTTGGCTAGTCCACACTCAAGCAACACCATTTGGCTGGACAACTCCTGGTTGGAATTACTATTGGGGTTGGTCTCCAGCTGCTAATGCCTGGATGATGCAGAACGTCTATGACTACTATAAATTCACCAAGGATGAAACTTATCTAAAAGAAAAGATTTATCCAATGCTCAAGGAAACAGCTAAGTTCTGGAATTCCTTCTTGCACTATGACCAGGCCAGCGACCGTTGGGTATCTTCTCCATCCTACTCACCAGAACACGGTACCATTACCATTGGAAATACCTTTGACCAATCACTAGTCTGGCAGCTATTTCATGACTACATGGAAGTCGCCAACCATCTGAATGTCGACAAAGACTTAGTCACAGAGGTCAAGGCTAAATTTGACAAACTAAAACCACTTCACATTAACAAAGAGGGACGTATCAAGGAATGGTACGAAGAAGACAGTCCACAATTCACTAATGAAGGCATTGAAAATAACCACCGCCACGTTTCCCATCTGGTAGGTCTCTTCCCAGGTACGCTCTTTAGCAAAGACCAGGCTGAATACTTAGAGGCTGCACGTGCTACCCTCAATCACCGCGGAGATGGTGGTACTGGTTGGTCTAAGGCCAATAAAATCAACCTCTGGGCTCGTCTCTTAGACGGTAACCGTGCTCATCGCTTGCTCGCTGAACAGCTCAAATATTCAACCCTAGAAAACCTTTGGGATACGCACGCACCTTTCCAAATCGATGGAAACTTTGGAGCAACCAGTGGAATTGCAGAAATGCTTCTTCAATCACACACTGGCTACATTGCACCATTGCCAGCCCTTCCAGATGCTTGGAAAGACGGTCAGGTTTCTGGTCTGGTTGCCCGTGGTAACTTTGAAGTCAGCATGAAGTGGAAAGATAAAAACCTGCAAAACCTGTCCTTCCTGGCAAATGTCGGTGGAGACCTAGTTGTAGATTATCCAAATATCGAAGCCAGCCAAATCAAGGTCAATGGCAAATCTGTCAAAGCAACTGTTCTTAAAGATGGCCGCATCCAACTAGCAACGCAAAAAGGTGATGTCATTACCTTTGAACATTTCCCTGGTCGTGTAACCAGTCTGACAGCAGTTAGACAAAATGGCGTCACTGCCGAACTCACCTTCAACCAAGTAGAAGGCGCTACCCACTATGTTATCCAAAGACAAGCAAAAGACGAATCTGGCCAAATCTCTGCAAGCAGAGAATTTGTAACCAATCAAACCCATTTTATCGACCGCTCACTCGATCCTCAACTCGCCTACACTTATACTGTTAAGGCTATGATAGGTAATGTTTCTACACAGGTATCCGAAAAGGCCAATGTCGAAACCTATAACCAATTGATGGATGACCGTGATAGTCGAATCCAATACGGTTCTGCATTTGGAAACTGGGCAGACTCAGAATTATTTGGAGGAACAGAGAAGTTTGCCGACCTTTCACTAGGTAACTATACGGATAAAGATGCGACAGCAACCATTCCTTTCAATGGTGTTGGCATTGAAATCTATGGTCTCAAATCATCTCAATTGGGAATCGCTGAAGTCAAAATCGATGGTAAATCAGTCAGTGAACTGGACTTCTATACTGCAGGTGCAACTGAAAAAGGTAGCCTTATCGGTCGCTTCACAGGATTGTCAGATGGTTCTCATGTGATGACCATCACTGTAAAAAAAGAGCATAAACACCGTGGCAATGAACGTTCCAAAATTTCCTTAGACTACTTTAAAGTTTTACCTGGACAGGGAACAACTATTGAAAAAATGGATGACCGTGACTCTCGCATTCAATACGGATCTCAATTCAAAGATTGGAGCGATACTGAATTATATAAGAGCACAGAAAAATATGCGGATATCAATAACAGTGACCCGAGTACTGCTTCAGAAGCTCAGGCAACCATTCCATTTACTGGAACAGGTATTCGAATTTACGGACTTAAAACATCCGCTCTCGGAAAAGCTCTCGTGACACTAGATGGCAAAGAAATGCCAAGTCTAGACTTCTACACAGCTGGAGATACCCAAAAGGCAACCTTAATTGGAGAATTTACTAATCTGAGCGATGGCAATCATATTTTGACATTAAAAGTTGATCCAAATTCACCAGCAGGACGCAAGAAAATCTCTCTAGACTCCTTTGATATCATCAAAGCCCCTGCTGTTGGTGTAGATAGTCCAAGTATCGCACCGCTTAAGGAAGGGGATAAAAACATCTCTTTAACTCTACCAGCTGGAGACTGGGAAGCAATCGCTGTGACCTTCCCAGGTATCAAAGATCCACTAGTTTTACGTAAGATAGACGATAATCATCTGGTTACGACTGGGGATCAGACTGTCTTATCAATCCAAGATAATCAGATACAAATCCCTATCCCTGACGAAACCAATCGAAAAGTTGGAAATGCGATAGAAGCTTATTCTATCCAGGGAAATACAACAAGCAGTCCTGTAGTAGCTGTCTTTACCAAAAAGGATGAGAATCAGCAACCAACTACAAGCAAGGGAGATGATCCTGCTCCTATTGTAGAAATTCCTGAATACACTAAACCTATCGGCACAGCAGGACTAGAACAAGCGTCTACTGTTTCTGTTCCTGAATATAAACTTCGTGTCTTAAAAGATGAAAGGACTGGAGTTGAAATTATTGGAGGAGCGACTGACTTAGAGGGAATTTCTCATATTTCTAGCAGACGTGTATTAGCTCAAGAACTATTTGGTAAGATATACGATGCTTATGATATTCAATTTAAAAATCCAAACAACCATAATATACAACCACAAAGAGCTGTTTTAGTTAGATTACCAATTACAGCCGATGTAGAAAATGTTTATTACCTAAGTCCAACTAAGGAATTGGAAGCACTTGATTTTACAGTTCGAGAAGGTAGGGCAGAATTTACCACTAGTCACTTTGGTACATATGCGGTAGTCTATCAATCTAGCCATTCTCAAGAAACTACACCAAACAAGACAATTGAAATCCCTTCAGAACCAACTTCACTAAACTTTGAACAGACTTCAACTACCGATAGTCCTACTCAGATGGAAAATACTCATTATAAAGAACAACTTCCAGAAACTGGTGAATCCTCAAATCCACTCCTCTTCTTAGCAGGACTGAGTGTAGTCTTAACATCAATTTTCTTATTAAAAAATAAGATAGATTAGATCTATAAATTTTTAAGAATTACTTGGAGGGCTCATCCTATTCAAGTTCAATTCGAGTATGTTATACACTATTTCATCTACCATTTAACTGATATCTTTTAAGATAATATTCTAAACTACAAACCAGTCCTTTTGTCTTGAGGACTGGTTTTAACAATAGTGAGAACTCCTAGACAGAAACAGATTCTTCCAGATTTCTTTTACCTTGTATCAATTTAAATCAATACTAATGTCATACAGCAATTGACAAGTATCTAGTTAACAATGCTGTGTAAGCCATATTATAAACAGACTGAGACACCACATCTCAGCCTTTTTCTTTATCCCAAAACCAATTCATCACTAACTAGACTTTGGCCACTATTTTTCTGGAAGAGATGCATGAGATCTTCAACCGTCAGATGCTTTTTCTCCTCTCCCTTAACATCAACCACAATCTTTCCTTGATAGAGCATAATGAGACGATTTCCGTACTCGATTGCATGGTTCATATCATGGGTAATCATCAAAGTCGTCAACTGATGGGCTTCCACAATCTTTTGCGTCAAGTCCATCACCATTTGACTCGTTTTCGGGTCAAGTGCCGCAGTATGTTCATCCAGAAGCAAAAGTTTGGGCTTTACCAAGGCTGCCATGACTAGGGTCAAGGCCTGTCTTTGTCCTCCTGAAAGGTATTGAGTATCCACTTTCAAGCGATTTTCAAGACCAATATTCAACTCTTTCAAGGCCTCTTGGAACTGGATTCTATCCTTCTCCTTCACGCCCCAACCAAGCCCTCTCTTTTGCCCACGTCTCAAGGCAATAGCCATATTCTCCTCAATCGTCAAACGAGAAGCCGTTCCCATCTTAGGATCTTGAAAAACGCGGGCAATATCCTTGGCTCTCTTTCGTACACTCAGATTTTTAATAGATTTCCTTTCCAACAAAAGGTCCCCTTCGTCCACAGATAAATTGCCAGCCAAGATATTCATCAAAGTGGATTTCCCTGCGCCATTTCCACCAATCACAGAGATAAAATCTCCCTCTTCAACCTCTAAATCTAATCCTTTGAGGACATTGTTCTCATTGACCGTCCCTGCTTCAAATGTTTTGTGAATATTTTCAAGTGTTAACAAACTTGTCATAACTTTCTCCTCCTATTCATTTCTCAGTTTCAAACCACGAATCTTTAATCTCTTTTGCAATTCCGGCGCAAATAAAACTAAGGCGAGCAAGATTGCATTAAAGAGACGAACCAGATTTTGATCTAGATTTGGAATTTCATAGATATTTAAAATAATCAAACGGTAAACAATAGCACCGATTCCGATGGATAACAAGCGGCCTCCAATGGTCAAGTCGTGTATCAAGACTTCCGCAATAATGACTGCACTCAAACCAACAACAATGGTTCCTGTCCCAGAAGTCACATCTGAAAATCCATCATTTTGGGCAAACAAGGAACCACATAGGGCAATCAAGCCGTTTGAAATCATGTAACCAACAATCTTCATGGTGTCTACATTGACCCCATTAGCCTCACTCATCGGAATATTGTCCCCAGTCGAACGCAAGACCAAGCCAATCTCTGTTTTCATCAAAAGAGTCAAGACCAAACAAACAAGTAAGAGACAGGCCAAACTGAATGAGAAAACAGCTTCTTCAGTTGTCAGCCCCAAGCTCGCCAACTGTTTAAAGACAGTTGAAGAATCTCCCAAGGAAAGATTGGGCACACTTCCCATGATTTTAATATTGATTGAATAAAGCCCTGTCAAGGTCACAATACCTGTCAGGAGAGCAGGAATTTTCATCTTGGTGTGGAGCATTCCTGATACAAGACCTGCTACCATACCTGCCAGCAAAGCAAGTAAAGTCGCAATCCAAGGATTTGTCCCTGCCTGTATCTGTGATACAACGACAGCTGCCCCCAGAGGAAAGGCTCCCTCAGCAGTCATATCCGCAATATCCAAAATACGGAAAGTCAAGTAGACCCCAATCGCCATAATCGACCACAGCAAACCTTCTGATAAACTAGATAATACAAAATTCATCTTAAACCTCCTTATTCCTTGCCTTCTAACTTACTAATATCAATTCCCAATGCATCTGACATTTCTTGATTGGTATGCAATTCCAGTTTTTCAGGCAACTCAACTGCTATATTTTCTGGCTTCTCACCTTTTAAAACACGAATCAGCATGCGAGCTGTCTGTCTTCCCAATTCTTCATAATTGGTTCCGTAGTTATACAAGCCACCAACAGCAATCATTTCTGTTGAACCACCGAATACTGGAACCTTGTGTTTAATAGAAACCTGCTTAACTGTTTCCATGGTTGATGAAATGATATTATCCGTTGGTACAAAAACCATATCCACCTCTGCCATCAAGCTTTCTGCAGCAGCCTTGACGTTGTTACTGTCCAAGATTGTTTTTTCAACAACGGTAAAGCCTTTTTCTTCCAGAAGGCGCTTAGCTTCATCCTTTTGTACAACTGAGTTTGGCTCGCTCTGAGTATAGAGAATTCCAATCGTTTTAGCTTTTGGCAACACTTTCTTTATCAAATTGATTTGGGTTGAAATGGCATCTGATGACTGATCGCTTGTCCCAGTTACATTGCCCCCAGGATGTTCTCGTGACTCAACCAACTTGGCACTGACAGGGTCTGTTACAGCTGAAAAGACAACCGGTGTCGTTTGCGTTGTATTGGCCAGGCTCTGAGCAGAAGGCGTTGCGATGGCTAGAACTACATCACTAGATTCTGCTAATTGCTGGGAAATGGTTTTTAGATTTCGTTGTTCTCCCTGTGCATTTTGCAAATCAATCTCGATATTTTCCCCCTCAACATAGCCTTGTTTAGCCAGTTCATCCACAAAACCTTCTCTAGTAGCGTCTAGGGACTGGTGGGTAATAAACTGCGAAATCCCGATACGAAACACATCTTTTTTCTTATCTGCCTTCAACTGATGCAAACTGATCAGAGAGGTCAAGAGGATCCCCACCACCAAGAGGGGGGCTAGTAATTTTCGAACAACTTTCATAATGAAACTCCTTCTCAGAAAAGATAATACTCAATGAAAATCAAATAGCAAACTAGGAAACTAGTCGCAGGCTGTACTTGAGTACGGCAAGGCGACGTTGACGTGGTTTGAAGAGATTTTCGAAGAGTATAAAACAAAAAACCGCCTAGATAATACCTAAACGGATGCT